>CAVHVI010000033.1:0-14759 GCA_963639245.1 Bacteroidaceae bacterium | reverse complement strand
GAGCATCTGCTTTGCAAGCAGAGGGTCATCGGTTCGATTCCGTTATCCTCCACCACTTTGAGATTGATAAATCTTTGACTTCCTTTATGGGGGATTAGCTCAGTTGGTAGAGCATCTGCTTTGCAAGCAGAGGGTCATCGGTTCGATTCCGTTATCCTCCACCACTTTGAGATTGATAAATCTTTGACTTCCTTTATGGGGGATTAGCTCAGTTGGTAGAGCATCTGCTTTGCAAGCAGAGGGTCATCGGTTCGATTCCGTTATCCTCCACCATCAAATATCAAATTCCTAATTAAATTCAAAGATATTTAGTTTACAATCTAAGTGTTTGTAAAATCTACACTTGCTATTTTTACATACAGATCTGTATTTTTAGTATTTACAGCGCAATAGGCGCTTTTGCTATACTCATATAACTAAAAGATTTTTTTTCGCTTGAGACAAAGTCTGGGTTCAAAAATGCGTACAAAACTCACAATGATCTCCGCTGCGTTTGCAGCCCTTCTGTGCAATGCTGCACAAGCCACCGATATCATGGATATCTACAAAGAAGCATATGTTCGTGATCCTGTGGTACAGCAATTAAAAGCAGCTCGTGACGGAGCTTTTGCTCAAGTTGATGAAGCTACAGCAGCCTTATTGCCTCAGGTCGATGTAACTGGCTCCTTTACCGGTACTAGAACTAGCTCTAATAATGGTGTTAATGCCAACAATCGTAAATCTCAAGCTGGTATTAGCTTATCTCAACTCATTTGGTCTCATGGTACCTGGTTACAACGCTCAATTGCAGAAAAGAGCGCTGAAAAAGCAGAGCTTGCTTACAAGGATGCCCTACAAAAATTAATTGTTCGAGTATCAGTAGCCTATTTTGATGTTTTAAATGCCAACGATACCCTTACCTACTGCAAGGCAAATAATAAAGCTTTAAAGAATCAGCTCAATGAGGCAGAGAAGCGTTTACAGGTTGGCTTGATCGCAGAAACCGACAAATTAGAGGCACAGGCAGCCTACGATCTATCCAATGCCTCAGTTATCGCCGCTGAAAACAATCTCATTAATTCTTATGAGGGGATCCGTGCCTTAACTGGTCGTTCTGTCTCTATTGAAGAGCTCTCAGAGCTTAACACCTCCATCTTTTCAACTCCAGCTGTTGGAAAAAGCTTAAAGCAGCTATTAAAAGAGGCTGAGGGAAATAACCTAGTTCTTCAGCAGGCTGTAATTGATCGCGATATTGCAAGAGATAACATCACCAAAGCAAAGAGCGGTCACGAGCCTACCGTGTCTCTAAACGCAAATGCTCAAACAGGCTACACCAGATATGACAATCAGATCCCTAACTCGACTCAGGTAAGTGGAAACGCTTGGTCTGAATCATTAGGCATTGGCGTCAATATTCCTATCTATCACGGTGGTGTGACCTCTGCTCAGGTTGAAAGGGCTGAGGCTGATTATGTAGCAGCCTCTCAGGCTCTAGAGCAGACTCACCGTACTCTGATCACTGATGTAAATAACGGCTATAACAACGTTGCCGCCGCTATTTCCTCAGTAAGAGCTTATGATCTTTCTGTTAAGTCTGCGGCCTCTGCCTTAGATGCAACCTCAGCAGGTTATGACGTTGGCACTAGAACCATGACCGATGTTCTTGATGCAACTCAGAAGCTATATAACGCTATGCAGAATGCCGCCTCTGCACGCTATCAATATATCAACACTCGTCTTGCACTTAACTATACTAAGGGTGATTTGAAGGTTGAGCATCTTGAGCAGGTTAATTCTGGACTTAAAAAGAATTAGCAAAAACTGCGCTTGATCCCATTTTGAACAACGCGACCTAGCTTTATCTTTCTAGGTCGCGTTTTTGCTATTAAAATAGATAAAATTTCTTAAAAGGAGCAAACGTTTACTATGGATATTAGATATTCCTGCAATCCCGAGGACTTTAAGCGCTATACCACCGAGGAAACACGCAAAGAGTTCCTAATTCCTACCCTATTTGAAGCTGACAAGGTTAACTGCACCTACTCTCACATTGACCGCATGGTATGCTTTGGTTGCATGCCTGTCACTCGTCCAGTATCCCTAGATGATGGCATCGATGTGTGGCACAACTTCGGCACTGACTATATTCTTGAGCGCCGTGAGATTGGTATTTTCAACGTTGGTGGTGCCGGTAAAATTACTGCCGATGGTACTGTTTATGAAATGGGTTATCAGGACTGCCTGTATATCACCATGGGTACCAAAGAAGTTTTGTTTGAAAGCGTAGATGCATCTAAGCCTGCTAAATTCTATATGGCATCAGCCCCTGCACATCGTGCTTATAAGACCACCTTCATCTCCATGAAGGATGCCAATCATCGTCCTTGCGGTGATGCTAAGAATGCTAATGCACGTACCATCAACCAGTTCATCCACCCTGATGTATTGGAGACTGCTCAGCTGTCCATGGGTATGACCCAGCTACACGAGGGCTCTGTTTGGAATACTATGCCCTGCCACACCCACGAGCGTCGCATGGAGCTTTACTTCTACTTTGAGATCCCCGAGGATCAGGCCGTATTCCACATGATGGGAACTCCTCAGGAAACCCGCCACATCATCATGCATAACGAGCAGGCTGTCTTAGGTCCTTCATGGTCCATCCACAGCGGTTGCGGTACCTCTAACTACACCTTCATTTGGGCAATGGTTGGTGAAAACAAAGCCTTTGATGACATGGATGAAATTGCTATTAAGGATTTGAAATAATCACAAGCTTTAGCTCTATGTAGCTTAAGGGGACGCATCGCGTCCCCATTTACTATCAAGAAAACTCAATCACACATGCTTGTTTACTTGATTGCGTAAAAGCTTATCCTCAAACAAACGCGTCTCAATAGTTTCAAGAGACATTGCCGCCGTCTCTGGCATTTTTCGTGAAACCATCACCAATAAAATAGCTACCACAAAGGCACAGGCTGCAAAGAATATACTCACCGGATAATCCTCAATCCATGGACCAATTTCCTTAACGCCTGCAAGCAAGGCAGTGCAATTTACAATGAGCACTAAGCCTACGCCAAACTCACGCCCACATGTTGGCAACATCTCGATCACAAATACCGCAATAAATATCGTTAGCGTAAGCGAGGAGGTATAGATAAAAAGCAAAATAAGTATGGATATGAGCATGGTGCTAACCGAGCCAAAATCTAGCATTGAGGCTCCTGATAACAGCATTAGTACGCCCATAGAGGTAGCAATACCACACAGCATCACGCCAATTCTGGTCATGCGTAACGATAAGATTGCCGCAGTTAAGATGCCAAAAAAGGCTACCGTAATCGATGCTTTGATAAAGCCATTACTATAGTCAGCAGAAGACGTTATAACAAAAAAGTTACCTAAAAATTCCTGCTGATAATGAAGAATAAGATCAGATGCCGAATAGGGAATATAGGTCATACCACAAACGTGCAATAAGCAGGAAAACACTAAAATCATCGAAAGCGCATTGCGGTATATACCAGAGTGTAAAAAGAGCTCAAGCCCTCTTTCTGGGACTCTATCTCGCTCATTGATTAAGGCAAGCTCTCTGGCGGCACTTACCTGTGAACCACGCAATACAAAGAGTGCTGATAAGGCAGCCTCACTAAAACCAGCCCTTGCAAGCCAGCGTGGGGATTCTGGCATGCGTAACATCCCATATAGGATCAATGCAATACCTACACCTGCAATAATAACTATCGCAGTTGAGGAATTTGATGGAAAAGCCTCATGACACATGATCACAAAATCAAGACCTGCCATTAAGCCTGCAGGCACTAAGGCGCCACAAACACCGCGCAGAGCTGGTGAGGAAATTTCTGTAGCATAAATTAGTGAGGATATAAGAAAAATGCCACAGGCCACACCGGCGGCAATTTCAGATAATAATAGCGAGCTAAATGATGGAGCTAAAACTCCTGCGCAATCTGCAGCCACGCCAAAGGCAAAGCCCATGAGTAGGCCAATCTTACGACCTGAGCCATAGATCACAAATCCGCCTAAAAATACACCACCTAAAAGACCTAATAAAAACACACTCAAAATGCTGTTTAAATCGTAATTATCCAGCATATAGAGATACATTAATTGCTCACGATAGGAAAACAACGAGCCTATATTAATGCCAAAATAACTCGCCATCAGTGCGACTATTCCCATCATCGCCACCGGACGCAGTGTTTGATTATTTATCAGATTATTCTTCATAGTAGATCAGCTTAGCGTCACTCACAGCCATTATCATTTAGACTGTAGATGGAAGGTGAAACTTTCTTTAACTCATACCGCTTTGTTGCTTATTTTACGTGCGCAGATTGGATATTCAATACATTAGAGCACACAGAAAATTTATTGCCGGCAAAAGATAGCGCCTCACATCCAAAATTTAGTTTTAAAAGGATCTTTTACCAGCTGATAAAACTATCTAAAACAAGATTAGGTGCTAAAATTAACAAGTTCACTTTTTCCCCACGAAAGCATCTGAGGATCTTCCTATGAGTCTTGATAGACTGCCAATATTTAATTCTAAAGTCACCGTTGTCGGAGACGTAATGCTTGATCGCTATTGGCGAGGAAGTTCTGACAGACTCTCCCCTGAGGCTCCAGTTCCGGTAGTAAGAGTAACCGGACGCGAGGATCGCGCCGGAGGTGCTGCTAACGTTGCTCTCAATATTATTGCTTTAGGAGCCCCATGCTCCCTTTTAGGCATCGTTGGCGAGGATGAGGCTGGAGCTAAGCTTGAGGGCTTATTGCGTGATAAGGGCATCGCTCCTGACTTTATTCATACCAGAGAGCATCCCACGATCACCAAGCTTCGTGTGCTTAGCCGCAATCAACAGCTTTTGCGCCTAGATTTTGAAGACTCACTATCAGATCTTCCAGGGCAACTGCTACTAGATAGCTATAAGAAAACTATCGCCGATTCTGATGTCATCATTGCATCAGACTATGGCAAGGGTACCCTATCCTATATTCACGATCTTATAAAAGCAGCCAATGCCTACGGTAAAAAAGTTTTAATCGATCCTAAGGGCACTGACTTTGAAAAATACCGTGGCGCATATATGCTCACTCCTAACATGAAGGAGTTTGAGGCAGTAGCAGGCAAGTGTCTCAATGAGGCCGATCTTGAGCGTCGCGCGATGTCTCTAATCGAGCTTTGTGAATTAGGAAGCTTACTTGTTACCCGCTCTGAGGATGGTATGTCTTTATTCCGTCCGGGGCACGCTGCTGTACACCTACCTACTCATGCTCGTGAGGTATATGACGTCACCGGTGCCGGCGATACCGTGATCGCAACTCTTGCTGCCGCCCTTGCTGCAGGCTGTGAGGTAACTGATGCCTGTGATCTTGCTAATCGTGCAGCCGGTATTGTCGTAGGTAAGGTTGGTACCTCTACCGTAACCCCTGATGAACTCTTAGAGGATCTGCGTGGCGCTGATGCCTCCTTAAGTCCTGGTGTGGTATCAGAAGATGAGCTTGCAAAAGAGGTTAAAAAATTACAACAGCGTGGCAAGCGCATAGTGATGACCAACGGCTGCTTTGATATCTTGCACAAGGGGCATGTAAGCTATCTAAAGCGCGCGCGTGCTCTAGGTGATCGCTTAATAGTTGCAGTAAATACCGACAACTCAGTATCAAAGCTTAAGGGACCTACCCGTCCTATAGTTCCTCTCGAGGCGCGCATGGAACTATTAGCAGCCTTAGATTGTGTGGATTTCGTAGTGCCCTTTGATGAGGACACTCCTCAGCGTTTAATCGCCAAAATCCTTCCTGATGTCTTAGTTAAGGGAGGAGATTACAAGATTGAGCAAATTGCAGGTCATGTTGAGGTGCTTGCAAACGGCGGACAAGTATTAGTATTACCCTTTGTTGATGGTTTCTCTACCTCAAATATAGTTAACAAGATTAAAGCTAATTGTTAGGAGGACTATGTTTCCCTCATTATGGGCAGATGATGCCCAAGAAATGGCAGAGCGCGTGGTAATACGTCAGGGTATCAGCTCCATAAGCTGTGCCGATGCCTATGCCTTGATAGAAAGTGGATCTTGCACTTTATTGGATGTAAGAGAAAAGGCCGAATTTGATGAACGTCATATTCCTGGTGCGTTAAACTTTCCGGTGGATTCTATAAATGCCGAAACAGCACCTAAGCTCCTTCCTGATAAAAATGCCGTAATAGTTATTTATTGCTTAGCTGGCATGCGCGCAGCCTCTGCCTGTATCAAGCTCTCAGATTTAGGCTACAGACGCCTTGTAAATATGGGAGGCATTTCCCACTGGCCCTATTCAACCGAGCAAAGTCAGAAGTAAAACGCAAAATTAGCAAATTACGCTTATAAAAAAGCCGATCACTGCGATCGGCTTTTTTGCGCAATTTGAAAACTACGGCCATTGCAAGCCGTAGCAAAAATTACTAGTTATGAGCAATATCGATATCAGATAGTGACCAGATCTGCTCTGCGTAATCATTAATTGAGCGGTCAGATGAGAACTTGCCCATAGTGGCAGAGTTCACAATAGCTGCGTGAGCCCAACGACGACGATCAGCATACATCTGCTCAGCACGCTGATGAGCCTCAGCATAGGATGCGAAGTCTGCTAATACTAAGAATGGATCACCACCATCAAGCAAGGAACGCTTGATTGAGGATAGTGCACCAGGATTACCAGGGGTGAAGTAATCAGTGTCGAGCCAATCTAAGACATTACGGAGCTCAGTATTGGAGTTGTAGTAATTCCAAGGATTGTAATGACGCTTGAGCTCAGCGACCTCATCAACAGACAAGCCGAAGATGAAGTTGTTATCTTGACCAGCCTCAGCCACAATCTCGATATTAGCACCGTCCATAGTACCGATAGTCATAGCACCATTCATGGAGAACTTCATGTTTGAAGTACCAGATGCCTCATAGCCTGCAGTGGAGATCTGCTCTGACAAATCAGCAGCAGGAATGATCTTCTCTGCAAGAGATACACGGTAATTAGGTAGGAATACAACTTTGAGCTTACCGCCGATGCGACGATCGTTATTGATACGCTCACCTACGGCATTGATTGCATAGATAATATCCTTAGCTAAGGTGTAGGCAGGAGCTGCCTTAGCACCAAAGATAAAGACCTGAGGCACGATATCAAGGCTAGGATTATCCAAAAGCTTCTTGTACAAGGACATGATGTACAAGAGATTTAAGTGCTGACGCTTGTACTCATGTAAGCGCTTAATCTGAACGTCAAAGATAGCATCCGGAGAAACGGTTACATTGCAAAGCTTCTGAATTACAGCAGCAAGCTTAGCCTTGTTCTCATGCTTAACCTTCATGAAGCGCTCTTGCATAGCCTGATCGTCTGCATATTTGGCAAGCTCACGGCAGCTATCAAGGTGCAAAGGCCAATCCTTACCAGCAACCTCATCATAGATCTCAGCAAGACCTGGGTTGCAAGCTAACAACCAACGACGTGGAGTTACACCATTAGTTACGTTGCAGAACTTATTAGGCCACAAGGCAGAGTACTCAGGGAAGAGTTGCTCTTTTACAAGCTTTGAGTGGATAGCAGCCACGCCGTTAACACGGGCAGAGCCAATCACGCACAAATTAGCCATACGGACCTTGCGCTCAGAACCTTCCTCAATGATAGAGAGACGACGCTTAACATCATTGTCACCAGGCCAGGTCTGCTCAACGATGCCATTTAAGAAGCGATAGTTGACCTCATAGATGATCTCTAAGTGACGAGGTAAAAGCTTCTCAAAAATACGAACCGGCCACTTCTCTAAAGCCTCAGGCAACAAGGTGTGGTTGGTGTAGTTAAAGCTCTTAGATACGATATCCCATGCATCATCAAAGCTTAGACCTTCCTCATCTACAAACAATCTCATGAGCTCTGCAATTGCAATTGCAGGATGAGTATCATTTAACTGAATGCAGTTCTTAGAGGCAAACTCGCTGTAATCATGGTGATGTGAGCGATTGTAGCGTCTTAAGATATCGCGTAAGGAGCAGGCAGAGAAGAAATACTGCTGAGTAAGACGTAGCTCTTTACCAGCTTCGGTTGAATCATTAGGGTATAAAACCTTTGAAATAACCTCAGAGGCTGCCTTTTCACCCTGAGCATCAATATAACCACCAGCGTTGAAAACGTCCCAGTTAAAGGCTTCAGTAGCACGAGATTCCCACAAGCGCAAAATTGCAACTGATGAATTACGGAAACCTACAACAGGAATATCCCAAGGCACACCCTTGATGATGTGGGCAGGATGCCATACACGGCGCTGAGAGCCATCAGGACCAACCTGAGTTTCGCAATAACCACCAATAGGAATGTTCTGCAAAGATTCAGGACGGCAAACTTCCCAAGGGCAGCCATATTCACGCCATGAATCAGGACGTTCGACCTGACGACCACCGCGGATTTCCTGACGGAAAAGACCATTTTCATAGTGAATGCCATAGCCTACGCAAGGATAGCTTAAGGTGGCGAGGGATTCTAGGAAGCAAGCTGCCAAACGGCCTAAGCCACCATTACCCAATGCCATATCAGGCTCTTCTTCACAGACATCTGCAAGATCCTGACCTAAGCGCTTTAAGGCCTCCTGTGCAACCTTATACATCTCAAGATTGCAGAGGTTATTTACAGTAAGACGGCCCATCAAGAACTCTGCTGAAAGGTAATTTACAGCACGAGTATCCTTAGTTGCATGGGTATATTGAGTTTCAGTTAAACGGTTGAAGATGTCCTCATTAACAGAGGCGACTAATGCTTGCCACCAAGCAAGCTTTGATGCTTTGAGTTCGGAGGTACCGATGGTGCAACGCAAGTGATGCACAATCTTTGCCTTTAAGGCCTCGACAGACTGCTCAAAATCGGTAGCTACCGGAGCAGATGCTACTGCCTGAGTTGCCACAGTAGCCTTAGGGGCAGGGGCAGTAGTTTTCTTATTGTTTTTCTTCATATTTCTTGCGACCATTGCTGACATCCTCATGATGTTAGGCATGTAAAAATCTGTAAAGTCGCTGACGTATCATCTCGTTCTGGCTTATAAATCGTCAACGCACAAATCAATCATTATACTTTATCGCTTATTAATTTACGCACCTAAATTGCCCGCAAGTGGCATTTTTAAAAAGATGCTGAGTGAACAAGTTGCACAAAATCACCAATTTGCACACAAATTTAACCTTTTTTCTGACAGTCATACCATTTTGTTGCACAATTTAGTCAGAGTACCTTCTGAAAAGATTTAGCTCCCATTACAATGTTTAAGGTAGAACACGGAGGTTTGCCTTGAAATTTTTAAAGCGTCTGTTTTATCTCATTGCTTTTACTTTCCTAGCAGTCAGCATAAACGATCAAGCTAATGCTGATACCTTGAACAAGAAGAAAGAAGGGATCGCTGCTATCTGCGCAGCCTCTGCTGCAGGTAATATGAAGGCGCTACGCATAAGCTATCATCGCGCTCTTGAAGATAAAGGCATCAGTCGAGGCGAGCTTGCCGATATCATGTATATTGTTGGTATCTTTGCAGGTTACCCGCGATCTGAGGCCGCCTTTGAGCTCATAAGCTCCGTAAACGAAGAGCTACGAGTGAGAGATATGACAGCACCTATAGTCTCTGGAGAAATAACTCCAACTGCAATTGATGCAAAATGCCAATCAGATTTTCTTTTAACTGTCAAAAGCACTGAGCTTATTAACCTCTCCCCTTCTTTAGAAGTCGAGGCCTTTGGTTCGATCGCAAGAGCACTGTGTAACCGCGGGGCCATGAACTTTGAATATCGCGCCATTGCTGCCATCGCTACCTTGGCTGTTACTGACACCAACGGCAAGCTTTTAAAATATCAAATGCAACGTGAACTCACCTTTGGTGTTACTCCAAAGGATCTATACAATCTCATCAACAGCATTGGGGATATTTTAGGAAAGGAAAGAGCTATGTCTGTTAATGCTGTGATCGATGAATGCGTCAATGCGTATCAACAAGATCACACGCAATCAGTATTCATCAAGGAAATAAATGACGAGCAAGGATAAAACGTTTTAGAAAAAAAATGAAACTGTAAATAGCCTATCCTGTTGCCTGACACTCTTTCTAAAAACGTAACTCCTCGGGAATTGGTAGCTCCGTATCTAAATCTCGAGGCCTTACCTTTGATTTTCCTTCCTTAAAAGCCTTCATCCCCATAACCCACGCCAAAACCTGCGCCACCGCTTTAAAAAGACCGCGCGGGATCTCATGATCAAGATCGGTTGTGTAATATAAAGAGCGCGCCAGCGGTGGAATTGGGATCACCGGAACATTAGTCTCGCGCGCAATATGTTTAATGATCTCGGCAATATCATCAACCCCCTTAGCTGTAACCTGAGGTGCTAACGCTCCCTTGGGATCGTATTTTAAAGCCACGGCGTAATGGGTTGGATTGGTCACGACCACATCCGCCTTAGGCACGTTTTCCATCATACGACGAGAAGCCAACTGAAATTGCTTTTGACGGATCTTGTTTTTTATCTGAGGATTCCCCTCAGTCTCCTTAAACTCATCCTTTACCTCCTGCTTGGTCATTCTTAGCTGACGGGTGTAATTCCATTTTTGAAAGGGCACATCAATAAGCACAATGGGGATCATGGAGCACACGATGATGAGCATGTAATGAAAAAGCAAGGTAATGGCCTGATGAATGCCCTCCATAGGATTTATATAAGAGAGCTTCATAATGGTTCCGGCAGCACCTGAGAGCACGAAATAGCAAAAGGCTCCGATAAAGGCCACCTTAGCAATGCCCTTGATAAGCTCAATTAAGGAGTTTAGGGAAATGATGCGCTTTACCCCTGAAAGGGGATTTAGCTTGGAAAATTTTGGAGTTGCAGCCTGCCCTGAAAAATTAAAGCCACCTAAAAGGATATTGCCAGCTAGCGCACAGATAAAGACAATTAACGCTAAAGCAATAACCGGAATGGCAATAGATCCAATATCTTGCCTAAAGATACGCGCCATTTCATCAATGGTAAACAGCTGATCACGGGTTAGTTGAAAGCTGTTTACCATGACATCGCGCATCCCCTTACCTAAGAATGAGGATACGGCCCACAGCGAGATCACGCCAGACAACAACACAAACAAGGTACCTGCTTCGCGCGATCTTGGTAATTGACCGCGCTTTTTGGCGTCCGACAGCTTTTTTCCTGTCGGTTGTTCTGTTTTCTCGCCGTCGTCTGCCGCCATCTAAGTACCTCTAATCTAAGTACTCAGCGCGGTTACCATTCTCTTCAAGCCAAGAGCGACGATCGGAGGCACGCTTTTTGGATAACAGCATGTCCATAAGCCCCATGGTCTCATCTGAGGATTCGGTATCTAAGGTAAGCTTAATTAGCTTTCTTGAATCAGGATTTAAGGTAGTTTCACGAAGCTCCTGCCATTTCATCTCACCTAATCCCTTAAAGCGGCTGACCTCAAGCTTTTCAGGCTTGATCCCCTTACGTGCATAGAGACGGCGCTTGGCCTCCAAATCGTCATCATCCATGGCATATTCCTTAAGCTTAGTGCCATATTTAATACGATAAAGAGGCGGACAGGCTACATATACATGGCCCTCTCTAACAAGTCTTGGAAAATGCTTTACAAAAAGTGCACACAAAAGCGTACCAATATGCAAACCATCAGAGTCAGCATCTGCAAGAATGCAGATCTTGTCATAACGTAGCCCCTCTAAGGATCCACTATCAGGCTCAAGTCCCATAGATACTGAGATTGCCCTGATCTCCTCTGAGCTTAATGCATTTTTACCCGAGACTTCCCAGGTATTTAGGATCTTACCGCGCAAAGGCAAAATTGCTTGGAAGGAGGAATCACGACCTTGACGAGCATTACCTCCTGCAGAGTTACCCTCTACGATAAAGAGCTCACCACGAGAGGGATCGGTTGAAGTGCAATCGACCAACTTGCCGGGAAGCTTAGGTCCACGAGTTGCTTTCTTTCTAGTAACCTGTGATGCACTTTGCTCACGATCACGAGCTGAATCAATGATCAAATTTGCAATGGTCTTAGCAACTTCAACATTTGAGGATAAATAAATTGCAAAGCGATCACGAATCACACCTTCAACTAAGGAGGCAACATGACGTGAGGATAATTTTTCCTTTGTTTGTCCTGCAAACTGCGGATCACGCATCATGATAGATAATACAAAAGAGCAATGCTGCCACACATCATCAGGAGTGATCTTTAAATTACGCGGCAACAAGCTGTGTAATTCACAAAATTCACGAACAGCAAGGGTAAGACCTGATCTAAAGCCGTTAACATGGGTGCCTCCCTCAAAGGTAGGGATCAAATTCACAAAGGACTCGCCAAGCTTTTGCGATCCCTCAGTCTCCCAACATACCGCCCACTCTAAGGTCCAATCCTCATCTTCAACATGTCCTGCAAATGGCTCCTGAGGAGCGGTAATGCGATCACCAGTCCATGCAACTAAATAGTCTTTAAGCGATCCAGAATAGCTCCAAGATGCAGTAGTACCATCCTTTTCATTGGTAAAATTAACCGTTAGATTTGGACAGAGCACGGCCTTAGCACGCATCAAATGCTTGAGGGCTTTTACATCAAATGCTGGAGTATCGAAATACTTTTGCTCTGGCCAAAAATGTACTGAGGTACCAGTTTGTGATTTGGGGCATGTACCTGTTTCTACAAGATCTCTAGTCTTTTCACCGTGGGCATATTCAATCTCATAGGTCTTACCACCGCGTTTTACGCAGACAAGCATCTTGTCGGAAAGTGCATTAACCACACTCACACCAACGCCATGCAAACCGCCAGAGAATTTGTAGTTCTTATCATTAAACTTGCCACCTGCATGAAGCTTAGAGAGAATAAGCTCAATTGCTGGCACTTTTTCCACAGGATGCATTTCAATTGGCATACCGCGGCCGTTATCTCTCACCTCAAGGGAGCCGTCTTCATGCAAGATCACATCTATCTTATTGGCAAAGCCTGCTACAGCCTCATCAACACTGTTGTCGATAACCTCCATTCCCAAATGATTGGGATTTTGGGTATCAGTATACATACCAGGACGCAGACGTACTGGCTCTAGGCCTTTTAAGACCTCAATTGAGGATCCATCGTATTTTGATCCTTCGGTATTATTATTCTTTTCCATAGGAGGTTATTTTAACAAAAGGAGTTGCCTATTAAACAGCAAATGATCCGCTTATAAAGAAGCTTTGTCTACAAGAACTACCTATTCTGCTTTGGCTAACAAGTGTCATACTCTTTACCGATCAATATTAAGCATTTTAGACTTCGGTTCGGCCATGGGTTTGGCCATAGGTTCGGCCATAGGTTCGGCCATAGGTTCGGCCACTGGTTCGGACATAGGTTCGGCCACAGGTTCGGCCATAGGTTCGGCCACAGGTTCGGCCATAGGTTCGGCCACAGGTTCGGCCATAGGTTCGGCCACAGGTTCGGCCATAGGTTCGGCCACAGGTTCGGCCATAGGTTCGGCCACAGGTTCGGCCATAGGTTCGGCCATAGGTTCGGCCACAGGTTCGGCCACAGGTTCGGCCATAGACTCGATCCTGGATTTCATAATCAATCCCAAAACTGCAGTATTTATTTCATTGCAAGATCGACAAGATCACCGACAGTTCTGCATTGAGATAGAGCTAGCAGACCAATATCTTTTCCTAACTCCTGTTTAAGGTACATTACAACATTATATAAAGCCATAGAATCAAGATCGTCGCATTCTGCAATTTCAGTATCTGCGGTAACAACACCCAGAGGATCGATCTGTTCAAGAACATGTTGTAAAAGCTCTTCCTTATTCATATAACTCCCCCAAAACGATAATTCTTTCGCCCTACCCTTGCTTCATCTCAAGTTCTACTGCTATAGCTCATAATTAAGTGAATATATCTCACTAAGCTTATCTAGACATTTCTTGCATCTATCTGCAAACTCTTTAGCTGAATTCACAGGATGCTCTTCGCATAAATAATAATATTCTTCGTCTTCACGTTCTATTTTCATCCCGCATTTCATCGTATTAAACAACAAAGATTGGAGATTACTTTTCTTAATAACGACTTGAGGATGTAATAATTCCCTTTGTTGCAAAATGTAGCTGGCAGCCAAAACAGCGTGAGTTCTTACTATAGATGGCTCATCAAAGAAATAATAACCAGGGGAGTAGGTACGAGCATGCTCATCCAGTAATACGTAATCTATAACACCAATAAGCTTTTCATTAAAGAAAATTGCATAGTAGAAAAGATTTTTACTGTGTTTTAATTTTTCAAGAAAATTAAGATGATCCTCTAATGAAATGCTTTTACTATTAATCATCTGCTCTCTTATTTCAGGCGCATTTCTATGCTCGAGTATTTGCAGAGCTATATCCTTTGAAATATTTATAAAATTAACAAAAAGCAGACTCTGTTTCATATTTTCCCTATCTCAACAGGTTACGTTGCAAACTTCCTTGGTAGGACCTAGGAAAAACATCAATAAGACATTAAAGTCGCAATCCGTGCCTAGGTAAAATTTTGGATGACAACAAGCAAAAAAGACAAGCAACTCAATGTACAAGAGTATTGAGTGCTTGTCCATGATCCTAGGCTAAGTTCTGCTACTTATTTAGGGGTACGCTCCCATTTGCGACAAGAGCTAAATAGATCTAATTTCTCATCATAGAACGAGGTATTAGCATCTAAGATACCGAGCAGACTGTGAT
>CAVHVI010000032.1:6851-15277 GCA_963639245.1 Bacteroidaceae bacterium | reverse complement strand
GGTTATCAGAAATTTCTGATAACCGCTGGAAGGGGTAAACAACAAGATAAAAGTAATAAAAAGGAGAGGATATGGCTATACTGACTTTGAGTACTTTTCTTATCTCATAAAGGCTGCTTTTCCGGGTAAAACCGAGCTTGCAGCCTAGGTGTTAAAAATTGAAATTCCCCACCAAACCTGGGAGAACCATTTTATGTGATGGTGGAGATGACCGGGGTCGAACCGGCCACCTATTGCATGCGAAGCAATCGCTCTACCAGCTGAGCTACATCCCCACATAAATAGGTATTGGAGCGGATGACGGGAATCGGACCCGCGTTAGTAGCTTGGGAAGCTACAGTTCTACCATTGAACTACACCCGCAATAAGGAGGCTTTTTGAAAGCGCCTGCAATTATACATGAGAAAGCAGACGCTCACAATAAAAATCAATGTTCAGATCAAACCTCAAGCTTGCGCTTTAGGTATTGAATAGAATCAGTGACTGTGGATGCATCTGTTGCTGATGATGCGGAGGTGACGAATTTTAGCCCTTTGTGATTGCCTGAGAGCATTTCACCATAGGCTGTAAGCGGTAACACCTGACCTAGTATTTTGAGTCCTTCGGATTTTAGCTCGCGGCATACGGCTACCGTGAACTCAGCTCCAGCTGAATACAAGGCACCAATTTCTGGACGCTTATCGAGTACATGCGCCACAATCTGTCCATAGGCACCAGAGATGCTTTCGAGAATTTCTGATTCAGAGAGAGTGCCAGCAGGATTAGGATCATCAAAATCAGCTCTTTCTGTCTTTTGCATGCTCATCTGATCTGATACCGCAAAGGCAACGGGGTAATCATCAAATTTAGTGGCAATTTCATCTACTACTCGATTGATTTCAGCTACCCGTCGTTGCTCGTCTGCAAGTAGCTCCGCGCGTGATACATTGATAATGAGTGCATGCTCCTCAAGCCTTACCATTTCAATTTGAGCTGAGGTCATAGGATTTGATAAGCCTAGGATGCCAAAAATTTTGGATGCTCTTACGGCATTGTTATTGTTATCACGCATTACCTTGCGAGCTAAGGTGGCAGTGAAGGCTCCAGGATCGACTGCGATGAATTTAATACCAGATGCAATCACGGCATCGGCAATCATATTGATATCCTCCTGCGAGGTACAATCCATGACTATCGCGCGCACTCCATCTTGAGCAAGCTTAGCAATTAAAGAGGCTAGATATGCGGTGCCCTTAATGTATTCCTTTAGATGCAGAGCCTCTGTTTTATAAGTGAATTTTTCAGAGAAAAGATCTGCAACCCGACCTGATTGAGCAGGCTCTAAATCATCAAGGCTTGCCAAGGATTTTTGCAGAGGCTTGCCATCGATCATCATATAGCCACCAACATTGGTACGCTTAAGTGCGGGGAAGGCTGGCACCACAATAGCAACCCTGTCAGTATCTGCTAGGGCATCTAATAGCGCTTGGGTTTCGGCGCAGGTATTACCACGCATTGCCGGATCAATACGCTTGGCATAAATTTTAACCTCAGGTGATTTTAAGAGACGGGCTGCGTAAAACACCATCTGGTAGCTTTGCTCTGGGGTGAGACGACGAGAATTGGTTGAATATACGAGACAATCAAAATCACGGCAGCTCTCATCCTTCAAGCCTTGGGTGCTCATTAACGAGCATACGGAACAGCCATTTTTTTGAAGCAGGGCACCGACACTAGCACCACCTGTGATCTCATCTGATATTACGACGCACTGTGACATGAATTCTTTCCTTTTTATTTAGCCCAGAGTTGAAATCCTAGCTCTTAATCTCAATACGGCTGACGGTACAACTGAAAGCTCATCAATACCAAGCTGAATAAGCTTGGCCACAAAGTTTTCCTCTGATGCTATTTCACCGCATACTCCTACCCAAATGCCGGCAGCATGAGCATTGGCAATGGTCATCTCAATTAGTCGTATAACGGCATGGTGCTGAGGATTGATATAGGGGGAGAGATCGCCGTTTTGACGATCGCAGGCTAGCGTAAATTGAGTTAAATCATTAGTTCCAATAGAGAAGAAATCTACTAAGGGAGCAAGCTCATCTGAAATTAAGGCTGCCGCTGGAGTTTCAATCATGATCCCAAGCTCAATATCATCGCAGTAGTGCTCACCTCTGACAGTAAGCTCCTGCTTTACCTCCTCGATAAGCTGCTTGGACTTTTTAATCTCTTCAACTGAGGTGATCATAGGTAGCATGATCCCAAGAGAGCCATAGTTGGAGGCTCTAAGGAGTGCACGTAACTGAACCTTAAATAGTTCGGTATTACTCAAGCATAATCTGATGGCGCGCATACCCATAGCTGGATTATTTTCAGGCTTGAGCATGAAATAATCAGCGGTTTTATCTGCGCCTATATCAAGAGTACGGATGATGACTCTTTTTTGTCCCATCTCAGAGAGCACTTTTTTGTAGATTTCAAATTGCTCATCCTCTGTGGGAAAATCCTGACTTTGCAAAAAGATATATTCTGAACGGAATAAGCCAATACCCTCTGCATCTGAGGCCTTAACTAATTCAATATCAGCAACTGAGCCTGCGTTGGCATAAAGCTTTATGCCCTTGCCTGATAAGGTCTTAGTTTCCTTGCCGCGGAAAAGCTCTAAATGCGCGCGTTGGGCATCATCTGTTCTCTTGCGCTCAGAATACTCGTGAACTGTTGCCGGATCTGGATCTATATAAACAAAGCCCGTTCTGCCATCGATGATGGCCTGATGTCCTTCAAGCTCTGGATGTAGCTTATTTTCACCAAGACAGATCACCGCAGGCATGGCCAGTGTTTTGGCAAAGATCACTGTATGGGAGCGGGCTGAGCCTCCTGAGGTTAAAATACCTGCAACCTTGTCTGGATCTAACTGTACGGTTTCTGATGGTGCTAAATCATCGGTGGCAACGATAATCGGCCCATGATCGTAATCAAGCTGCACGGTTTTTGATTTGATCTGCCCTGAATGCATCATGAGGATCTCAATAATGCGACGGGAGATATCTACCACATCGGCGGCACGACCTTGCATATAGTCGTTGCCCACCATAGATTTAAATTGCTCTTCAAATCTATGACCTACGGCATCGACGGCATATTCTGCATTAACCTTTTCTTTAGTGATGAGATCCCGAATTGATGATACGTAATCAGGATCATCAAGCATCATTTGATGAATTTGGAAAACAACTGCATTTTGCTCACCAAGCTTCTCAAGTGATACCTCATATAGGGTGGCTAATTGAGAAATAGCATGAACTCGTGCTTTTTCAAAACGCTCAACCTCAGCTTGCGGATCATTAATTAGACGCTTTATTGGATTGGAGGGATTACGTTTTAAAAAGCTAATCCGACCAAAGGCTATGCCTCGGCTTGCGGCAGTGCCTCGTAAAACAGTGTTAGGCTTGATCACGATGATATTCTCGCAAAAAATTCCTTTGTCCTTTTCTTGTTTAGGATCAGGTAGATATTAGCACGCATCGGCGCTTTTGCAGTGCTTATCGCTCACAGTTAGCGCATCAAAATTGAATTTGCATTTAAGCGGATTTGCAAGTTGATTTTTTACAGGCATTAGGAGCCTATTAGTAAAAGAAAAGCCTAAGATCAGTGGTAAAATAGCAAGTTAACTAAATTTTTCTTCAATCAATATTGGTTTGTTTATGCAAGTTAAAACCAGATTTGCTCCGTCACCTACCGGCTTTTTACACGTAGGCGGAGCCAGAACTGCTTTATTCTCATGGCTGTATGCACGTCATTGTGGTGGTCGTTTTGTACTTCGTATTGAGGATACTGATCGCGAACGTTCAACCCAGCCTGCCATCGATGCCATCATTGAATCAATGAAGTGGTTGAACCTCAATTGGGAAGAAGGTCCGTTCTATCAGACCAAACGCTTTGATCGCTACAAGGAAGTTATCGATCAGCTGTTAAAGGAAGGCAAGGCCTATAAGTGCTACTGCTCTAAGGAGCGCTTGGAGAAAATGCGTGCCGATCAGATGGCCGCAGGTGTCAAGCCTCGTTATGATGGTCATTGCCGTGAGGATCACTGCGAGCATGGTGCCGATGAGCCATATGTGATCCGTTTTAGAAATCCTGATGATGGTGTAGTCGCCTTTGACGATGTAGTTAAGGGTCACGTTGAATTTAAGAACTCAGAGCTTGATGATTTTATTATTCAGCGTTCAGATGGTACTCCTACCTACAATTTCTGTGTGGTAGTAGATGACTGGGATATGGGCATTACCCATGTAATTCGTGGTGATGATCATGTTAATAACACTCCTCGTCAGATAAACCTCTACAAGGCATTAGGTGCACCGGTACCTGTTTTCTGCCACTTAGCTATGATCCTAGGTGATGACGGCACTAAGCTCTCTAAGCGCCATGGTGCGGTATCTGTCATGCAGTATCGTGAGGATGGCTATCTGCCTGAGGCTTTAATCAATTATCTCGTACGCCTTGGTTGGAGTCATGGTGATCAGGAGATTTTCTCCCGTGAAGAGATGATCGATCTCTTTACTCTTGAGGCTATTACCAAGAGCGCATCAGGCTTTAATACTAAGAAATTAGAGTGGCTCAATGCTCACTATATGAAGACATTGCCTGCAGAAGAGGTTGGCAAGGAGCTTGAGTGGCATCTCTCTCGCTTAGGTATTGAGGATCTCTCTAATGGTCCTAAGAGTGCTGATGTAGTTAAGGCTTATGCTGAGCGTACTCACACCTTAAAGGAGATGGCTGAAAAGACTGCTATCTACTATCGTGATTTTGAAGATTATGATGCAGCAGGTGTTAAGAAATGGATCAAAGAAGGCTCAGTTGAGGTTTTGCGTGATTCCTATGATACCTTAAGTGCCTTGACCTCTTGGGATGCTAAGACCATTGATGAGGCTCTAGCAGAGCTTGCCAAGCGCCGTGAGATCGGTATGGGCAAGGTAGGTCAGCCCCTGCGTATTGCCATTACTGGTACTGCCATGTCTCCTGGTATTGGTGATACCTTGGTATTGTGTGGTCGCGAGCGCTCTTTAGAGCGTATCAAGAAGGCCGCTGATCACTTTAGTGCTTAATATATATATATTGAGGACAGGCAGGCTTTCCTGCCTGTTTTTTTGTATGAAGAATATTTTATTAGTAGCTATTGCATCCTGCATTTTGGCAGGCTGTACTGGTTATTCCTTTCAATCAAATTTAAATCCCAATAATTTTAAGGAATATTACAAGCCCTCTGCAGTTGATGTCGTGACCGATGAGGATCTGCAGGGCAAGCCCTATAAGAGCAAGGGTATGGTGACCGGCCTATCCTGCCAGGCTAAGCAAAGCGATGCCGTTGCAACTGATGCTGATGCCCGCACAGATGCTCGTTTGAAGGCTGTAGATAAGAATGCCAATGCTATCCGCTTTAAGAAATGTGTCCGCCTTGAGAATACTCCTGCATGTATAGTCTCATGGTCCTGCTATGCTGATGCTCTGATCATTGAAGAGTAATTCTTTCTGAAGATTAAGATTGCTAGAATCTCAAATAGAAATCTCCCCAATTGGCTTTGTTGAAAGTCCTTATGGGGAGAAATTTGCTGTTCCAAGACAACCTGGATTAGCACCTCACGCGCGATCCTTTTTACGCTTTTATTCCCCATATTCTGATCCAAAGGCCTTCTATGGCCTTGATGGCTTTAGCCACATCATAGTGATCTTTTTGTTCGATAGGGTGGAATACTCATCCTTTAAGGCAACCGTAAGGCCTCCGCGCTTGGGGGGAAATAAGCGAGTTGGTGTATTTGCCACGCGTTCACCCTTTCGCCCATCCCGCCTAGGCTTGTCTGTTTTAAAGCTTGAACAGGTATTAAATGAAGATGGCAAGGCCGTGCTAGAGGTATCGGGGGCTGATCTTGTCGATGGCACTCCCATTATCGATATCAAGCCTTATATCCCTTTTGTAGATGCGGTAGCAGATGCTAAGGGCGGATTTGCCCCAGAGCCACCTCTTTTGCATAAGGTATCCTTTAGTGAGCAGGCAAAAATGGATTTAGCCTTGCTTAGTGAAGGCGAAAGGAAGGCCATTGCGGAAGCCTTAGCTCAGGATCCTCGTCCTGCGTATAAGGATGATGTTGAGCAGCGCATATATGGAGCGTTGCTTTATAACTATGATGTACATTTTGTAGCAACCAATGAAGGGATCTTGGTAGTAGATGCCAAGGCCATTTCCAAACAATAAGGATGCTTTGATGACTGCGCATTACACTCATGTGATTTTTGATTTAGACGGTACGGTCTATGATAGTAATCATGCCAACATGGCAGCTCTTGCCGATGCCTTAAATGCTGTTTTGCATGATGAAAAATACACAGCAGATTCTTTAAAGGAATATAACGGTGTCAGTGCTCAGGATACCTTCACAGCTCTTGGCATTATAGATAGCAAGCATCGTGAGGCTCTACATCGCGAATGGTTTATGCGTACTGCAAATTATGCAGACGAGATTGTGCCGTTTAAGGATGTCATCGCTATCATGCGTCTTTTAAAAAAGAACGGCATAAAGATTGGTATTGCCACTTCAAGAGATCACTTAGGTGAAGAGCTTTTAGGCGATAGATTATCTCCATTTCCCTTAGAGTTACATGAGTTCGTAGATATAGCCGTATGTGTAGATGATGTGGCTAAGGGCAAGCCTGCACCTGATATGCTGCTTAAGTTTTTAGAGCTAAGTGGAGCTTCAAAGAATAAGGTTTTGTTTGTGGGCGATACAGCAGATGATTTTGCTTGCGCTCAGGCTTCTGGAATTGATTTTGCGCTTGCCATGTGGGGCTATGCTGGATGTAAGAGTCTTAGTGCCCAGCATTTTTTAATCACTCCCTATGATATTGTTACCGTGGCCCTTCGTGATAGCTCTCAAGATGAGATCTGGTTTAAGTGGGCACGTGAAATACAGGCTATAGGTCAAATCGGACTTGCTTATACCAAGAATGTCTTTGATATAGAGCGCTTTGAAAGACTTCGTGAAATTGCCTGTGAGATGATGGCTTTAAAAACTGGTCAGTCACTTGATGTCATCAAGGATAGTTTTGCCTTTGATAAGGGCTATGCCTGCCCTAAGGTTGATACTAGAGCGGCGGTGTTTAATGCTGAGGGTAAGATCCTAATGGTGCGTGAGGCTATGTCAGGTAAATGGGATCTGCCTGGTGGTTGGTGTGATGAGAATGAGACTATAGTTTCCAACACCCTAAAGGAGCTACGTGAGGAAGCCTGCATGATAGGTCTTCCAAAGAAGTTGATCGCCGTGCTTGATAGAAATCGTCATAACATTCCTAAATATAGCTATGGCGTGCTTAAGGTCTTTATAGAGTGCCTGCCTGGTGAGCATCATTTCTCCGCTACCGACGAGACCCTTGATTGTAAGTATTTTGCCTTTGATGAGATCCCTTTTGATGAATTACGTCTTGGAACTAATACAAAAACACAGCTTGAGTTGTGCTTTGCTGCTCATAATGATGAGCATTGGACTGCGGTAATTGAATAAGAAGGACTTTGGTTATGACATATCACATTGATTTGCATACGCATACCCTTGTAAGTCATCATGCTTACAGCACTATTCATGATTACATTCGCTATGCCAAGGAAAATGGCATTGTGATGTTTGCCAATACCGATCATGGTCCGGGTGTATCAGATGCAACTCATCCATGGCATTTTAATAACCTTAAGGTGCTACCAAGAGTGCCTGAAGGGGTAGCAGTGCTAAGAGGAATTGAAGCTAATCTTTGTGAGGATGGCAGCTTAGGAATAGACACTTATTTTTTAGATAAGCTTGATATAGTGCTTGCAGGTTTTCATCCAAATCTTGAGCCATCTAATATCGACACTCATACCAAGATCCTTATTAAGGCGATGCAATCTGGGCGTATGGATATAGTCTCTCATCCTGGAAATAGCAAATATCCTGTTGATTATGAGGCTGTGCTTGAGTGTGCAAAGGAGTGCAATGTCGCAATTGAAATCAATGCTTCCTCCTCAATTAACACCCGCTATGGAAGCCATGAAAATTGCGTAAAGCTCGCTAAGCTTGCCAAGAAGATAGGCAATACCATCTCCTTAGGCACCGATGCACATATCTCTTATTTCTTAGGAAATTTTGAGGAATCTGAAAAGGTTATGCAGGAGGCTGGACTTGATGACACGAACGTTATCAATACCTCTCCTAATAAGGTCTTAGATTTTCTAGAGAGCAGAGGCCACAAGCCGATCCCTGAGATGAGAGAATTCTTCAAGGGCGTTTGATAGTAGAAGCTATGCAACAACTATCTTTTTGAAGGCCGTGTCTGAGCAGAAATTCAGCACGGCTTTTCGTTTATTTTGAGCAATGATATATCTTATTCCTCAAACTGCGGAACAAAATAGTCTCAAA
>CAVHVI010000032.1:0-6814 GCA_963639245.1 Bacteroidaceae bacterium | reverse complement strand
TTCCTCAAACTGCGGAACAAAATAGTCTCAAAGTGCGGAATGAAATATCCTCAAACTGCCGAATAAAATAGTCTCAAAGTGCGGAATAAATAAACATAAACTGTTATTTGTAGATTATAATTGGCAAAAATAAGCCATTTCATCGAGTGAAAATGTATGAAGTATAGAAGAAGGGTCGTAGATGATCTATTGCTGAAAAAGCTAAAAATCATGGGAGCGGTATTAATTGAAGGACCAAAATGGTGTGGAAAGACAACTTCAGGGTTGCATGCAAGCAAAAGTGAGCTTCATTTAGATGATCCTGCCCAAAAAGAACAGCTTTTTGCTCTTGCAGACATAGATCCTGTAGCGCTCCTTAGAGGAGAAACTCCGCGCTTGCTCGATGAGTGGCAACTCACACCAAAGCTTTGGGATACCGTAAGACATGAGGTAGATAAAAGACAAGAAAAAGGTCAATTTATTCTGACAGGATCGTCTGTACCTGTTGATTTCTCAACTATTTCTCATTCTGGTATTGGGCGTATTTCAAGATTAACCATGCGTCCAATGAGTCTTTTTGAATCTGAGGAATCTACAGGAGATGTAAGTCTTTCTTCTCTATTTGAAAATCAGTTGAATATACGCGGAGTAAATAAGTTAGATCTTGCAACAATTGCTTTTTGCCTGTGTCGTGGTGGTTGGCCTGGAGCTGTTGATTTAGATGATGATTCATCTTTATTAATTGCTCCTGAGTATTGTTATGCATTGCAAAACAGCGATCTTAGTCGTGTCGATGGAGTAAAAAAGGATCCGCAGAGAGTTGAACTGGTTTTAAGATCTTATGCTCGCCATCAAGGTTCTCAAGCAACTAAGGGTAAGATCTTACAGGATATTCTGGATAATGATTTTCAGAACATAAGCGTCGATACCATTTATTCATATCTAGAGGCCTTAAGAAAGGTATTTGTTATTGAGGATATGCCAGCTTGGAATCCAAAGTTACGTTCAAAGGCCGCCATACGTTCAACTGCAACACGCTACTTTGTAGATCCATCAATTGCTACAAGTGCTTTGAGTGCTGGTCCTCAGGATTTATTAAATGATTTGAATACATTCGGCTTTTTATTTGAAGCTATGTGTATGAGGGATCTCAGGATATACGCGCAGGCTGTTGATGCTAATGTTTACCATTATAGAGACAGCAATGATCTTGAATGTGATGCGGTAATTCACACAAAAAAAGGGCAATATGGCTTGATTGAAGTGAAACTTGGCGGCGAAAAATTAATAGAAGAGGGAGCTCAAAATCTGATAAAACTCAGAGATACCATTGATACCTCCAAGATGTATGAGCCTACCTTTCTTATGGTTTTGACAGCTACAGGAGCCTTTGCTTACAGACGTAAAGATGGAGTGTTGGTCGTACCTTTAGGCTGTCTTCGAGATTAAAAAAATGCCGCCATATAATAGGCGGCAGTGATTCTATGATGCAGACTTATTACTTAGCAGTGTCAGCAAACCACTTATCATAAATCTGCTTGTAGGTGCCGTCGGCCTTAATCTTCTTCATGCCAGTGGCAACTAATTCTTGTAGCTGCTTGTTGTTTTTATTCATCACAATACCGTATGATTCTGCGGTGATATAGCCATCAAGTAGGATCACGTCATCAGGGGTCGCTGTTGCCATATAGAAGGCATGGACAGGACGATCGTTGACGATGGCATCGCAACCACCTTTGCGAAGCTCAAGGTAGGTTTCGGATGCAGAATTGAACTGAGTTACAGTAGCGCCCTTAACCTTTTCTGAATACATGGCACCAGAGGTACCGATTTGTCCACAAAGCTTGCGACCTTCTAAATCCTCAGGTCCGTGGATTTCATTCTTTTTATCAGCTCTAATGGCAATGCCGAGGCCAGCATCAATGTAAGGCTCAGAGAAAGCAACTCTCTTTTTACGATCCTCGGTAATAGTGAAAGCACTTATGCCTGCATCTAAGGAGCCTGTTAATATGGCAGGGATGAGGCCATCAAAGGGCATTGTTGAAATTTCAACACTAAAACCTGCAGCATTAGCGATAGCATTGATAAGCTCAATATCAAAGCCTGTTAAATGCTTGGTCTTCTCATCCATAAACTCAAATGGAGCAAAGGATGGTTCTGTACCAACGCGTACTACTAATTCATCAGCAGCCGCTTGAGATGAGGAAAAAATACCAGATGCAAACAGTGCCGAGGCAAGTATTGCGGATTTAACAGTTTTAAGATGCATATCTCTAGCCCAAAAATTATTGTTAGTTTTGCCTAATTATATGCCTGTTAGAATTTCTAGCGTATGATCGTCAAAACTAACACATGGTGCACAATTATGATCCCTCACTTTTTATATCACTTAATTCGCGATCACAGACTTATTAAAGCAAATCTTTTAATGGCCCAAAACATACGCAAGGATCTATCTATAAAGGAAGGAACTTTTAGCTACGAGAATGCCAGTAAAAAGGATTTTGATGAATGCGTGGAGTTGTGCACAAGATGCAATGTACATATTGTTCCTTGGCTTGCTAAGGTATTTAAAAAGCGTATGCCTGAGCTTTGTGGCGTGGTACGCAATGAGACGGGAAAAATTATTGCCTGTGATTTATTTATGTTTCAAGAGTCTGAGTTTGGGCAGGGGATCATCCATGAAATTTATCTTGCAGTAGATCCCAAATATAGAGGGCAGGGCATATCTACTAAGCTAAGACGCTTTTCAGCTAAATGCTATGACAATCATATCTTAAAGGCTATTTCTACCTTAGCGCCTTTTAATGATATTAAGGTTTTACGTTCGGCGCAGCATTGTGGCTTTGCTATTTTAAAAAGTTCAGCTAAGCCTCCTGCTTATTATCTTTTTAAGCAGTTAACTCCGCTTGCATCTACCACGATTAGTTGCCGTATACAGTAGAGATAAAAAAGGCCGCCTTATGGCGACCTTTTTACAATATATATTGAGATTTACTTGGATACCTTCTTAAACTTTAAGCGATGGGGTTGTGCCTCCTCACCTAAGTTTTCCTTCTTCCACTTCTCATATTCGGTGTAATTGCCTTCAAAGAAGGTAACCTTACCCTCGTCACCGTAGTCAAGAATATGAGTGGCGATACGGTCTAAGAACCAGCGATCGTGGGAGATGACCATGGCAGAGCCAGGGAACTCAAGCAGTGCATTTTCTAGTGCACGTAGAGTTTCAACATCAAGATCGTTAGTAGGCTCGTCTAAGAGTAGGAGGTTTCCACCAACCTGTAGTAGCTTAGCAAGTTGCAAGCGACCACGCTCACCGCCTGAGAGATCGCCTACACGTTTTTGCTGATCAGAGCCCTTAAAGTTAAAGCGTCCAATATAGGAGCGAGCAGGGATCTCGTATTGACCGATCTTTAATATGTCACGGCCTTCTGAGATCTCATCGTACACTGTATTCTCAGGCTTCATCTTGTCACGGAACTGCTCAACATAAGCGGTAACGACAGTATCACCTAAGGTGACGCTACCTGCATCAGGCTGCTCCATGCCGGTGATCATACGGAAGAGGGTTGATTTACCAGCACCGTTAGGTCCGATGATACCAACGATAGCTCCTTGAGGTACGCTGAAGCTTAGATCATCAATGAGCACCTGACCATCATAGGCCTTAGATAAGCCCTTAACCTCAACAACCTTCTCACCAAGACGTGGCCCAGGTGGAATATAGAGCTCGTTAGTTTCGTTACGACGCTGATAATCAACAGATGATAGTTCCTCAAAGCGTTGCATACGAGCCTTAGATTTGGCGTGACGGCCCTTTGCACCCTGATGAACCCATTCAAGCTCGCGTTCGATGGACTTGCGACGAGCAGATTCTGTGGATTCTTCAATCTTTAAGCGCTGATCCTTTTGATCAAGCCAGCTTGAGTAGTTACCCTGCCAAGGAATACCTTCACCACGGTCAAGCTCGAGGATCCAGCCTGCAACATTATCTAAGAAGTAACGATCGTGGGTAACAGCTACTACGGTACCAGGATATTGATGTAGGAATTGCTCAAGCCAATCAATAGATTCGGCATCTAAGTGGTTGGTAGGCTCATCAAGTAGCAACATATCAGGGTTTTCAAGTAGCAGACGGCACAAGGCTACACGACGTCTTTCGCCACCTGATAAGACCTTGATTTGACGCTCATAAGGAGGCAGACGCAAGGCATCGGCAGCCTTATCAAGCTGCATCTCAATGTTATGACCATCTTTTGCCTGAATAATAGCCTCAAGCTTTGCCTGTTCTTTGGCAAGAGCATCAAAGTCAGCATTTTCATCGGCGTATTCGTTGTAAACCTCATCAAGGCGCTTCATTGCCTTAATGACGTCCTCGAAAGCTTCCTCTACGACCTCGCGCACTGATTTTTCAGGATCAAGCACTGGCTCTTGGGGAAGATAGCCAATACGTATCCCAGGTTGTGGACGAGCCTCACCCTCATAATCCTTGTCAACACCGGCCATGATCTTAATAAGTGTTGATTTGCCAGCACCATTTAGACCTAGGACGCCGATCTTAGCGCCGGGGAAGAATGACAGGGAAATATCCTTGAGGATCTGTCTTTTGGGCGGAACAATCTTTCCAACCCGGTTCATGGTGTAAATAAACTGAGCCATGTTAAAAAAAGAAATCCCTCACTATTTAGTGGTTAAACTGTGAGGGATTGTATCAGTGAGAGAGAATTAAAGCCAATCTATAAATCACATTAGCCATTATTTAGGATTTGTAGAGCAATTTCTGGACGAGAATTTGCCTGCGTTAAGATAGCGGCGGCTCCTTGCTGCAGGATCTGCTGGGTGGTCAAATTAGTAGCTTCTTCAGCATAATCTGTATCCTGAATGCGTGAGCGGGCATCTGATACGTTGTCGGAAATATTGCTTTGGTTGCGAATTGTGGATTCAAGACGGTTTTCAATGGCACCAAGCTCGGCGCGTTTGGAATCGACAGCATTGATCATATAGTCAATGCCACCAAGTACTGCTTGCGCTTTTGAGTAGGAGCTGATATCAATGCCACCGCCGTTTAATTTGTAGCTAAAGACGTCAGTATATTTATAGCTTAAGGTATTACCGCTATCATCAGTTATGGTGAATGTCGCTGTGCTTGCAGATTGTCCGCTGTTCTCTGCAGCAAGCTTGGCAATATTATCTGTTTGAAAGCCACAGCGTAGATCGATCTTGATAACCGAGTTGGCATCAGGAGAGATTTGAAAGCGTGCGATAGAGGCATTACCTGAAAGTATTTCCTCTCCTGCAAAGGTGGTGCGATTGGCAATACGGCAGATCTCCTCGTTTAGCTGATCAACCTGTTGCTGCAAAGATTGGCGATCATCTGAGGTATAGGTTCCGTTCGCAGATTGCAATGCAAGAGTACGTATGGTCTGAAGCATACTCGTGATCTCATCCATTGCGCCCTCTGCAGTCTGAGCATAGGAGATCCCGTTTTGCGCAATACGATTAGTTTCACCAAGCGAATTTATCTCTCTAGTAAAGCGATCTGCTGTTTGCATACCTGCAGGATCGTCTTTGGCAGAGTTAATACGCAAGCCAGTTGATAGACGCTCATATGTAGTATCAAGCTTGTTGGTACTTTTTGACAATGCGTACTGAGACTTCATCGCCGTGATGTTGGTATGCAGATAAAGTGACATCTCTCTCTCCGTTCACGGCAGATTTTTGCCGTGTAAAATTTTTTATAAAGCTTAATGAAAGAAATGTGCCAATTAAGGAGGAAGTCTCTTTTCAAAAGTAGCTTTTAGGCCTTTTCAAAGTATTTTGGCTACTTATTTTGCTGTTTTGCCATAATTAGGTGAGTGAAGAGTGTTCAAAAAATGATGCATAACGGATACAATGCACCTTACGCAATTAAAAAGTAAATTGCTTGTTGAATTTCATAGTTGGGAAAAATAAATGGCAGTCAAGAAAAAACAGGGCGCGAATGTGATTGCAGTAAACCGTCGCGCCAGCTTTGAATATTTTATTGAAGAGCGTTTTGAAGCAGGTCTTTCTCTGCAAGGCTGGGAGGTTAAATCCCTGCGTGCAGGTAAGGCTAATATCTCTGATGCCTATGTCACTGTAAAAAATGGTGAGGTGATACTTTTAGGTGCGCAGATAACTCCCTTGAAAACCTCTTGTGCTTTTGTAGTAAGCGATCCTACTAGAACTCGTACCTTGCTTTTAAACAAGCGCGAGATCGGTAAGCTTATGGGTAAGAGCAAGAATGCCGGTTATACCATCATTCCTTTGAAAATGTATTGGAGTGGCTCTTGGGCAAAGCTTGAGATTGGTATAGCTAAGGGCAAGCAGGATCACGATAAACGTGATTCAATAAAGGATCGTGAATGGCAGCGTGATAAAGCGCGTGTGATGAAAAAGTCCTTTAAGTGATTGTTGCAAGAAGCCTTTTCTTGCTATAATCTAATTCTACCTTGGGGGTGATTTTGGCTTCGACCAGAAACGCGGATTCCAAGGCGCATGTCGAGGTACAGTGCCTCGTTAAACAGCTGTAAAAAAATAGTCGCAAACGACGAAACCTTCGCAATCGCAGCTTAATAACCTGCTGAATGCCCTCGATTCCAAGTCTTTCTAGTGACACTTGGTCATGTCGGGGTCGGTTCTTCACTAGATCGTGCTGAATCTCCGTCTGAGGAGGAGGCATTAAATTCTTATCAGACTGGACAGAAGGTGGCGTGGCGGTCCGCAGCCCCTGTTAAGATTAAAGATTGCCTAAACATGTAGTGCTGAAGATGAAACTTTATGGGACCCGGGTTCAAATCCCGGCACCTCCACCAGA
>CAVHVI010000031.1:0-15279 GCA_963639245.1 Bacteroidaceae bacterium | reverse complement strand
GTTTATAAAAATAGCTGAATTAGTATTCATAACAGTGTTTGTATACCTGATAGTGAGTAAAAATTTTCTTGCATTCAAGCTATACAAGTCCTGATCTACCGCGTGCACTCTTTGACAATATCTAATATTTGCCGTATTTTCGTTAGATATAACAAACTCATGACGACGTAACAATTTTGCGAATATGTTGCGTTATCGAATTAAGCTCATAAAGCTAATAAGGTGTCGAGTCTATGTCAGAGAGCAATTCTCAAGAGTATATTTCGCATCACTTGCATTTTCTTCAGGTCGATCTGCGTGATTTTTCAATCGTCGATAGCGTAAAGCCTACCGATCAGGCTGCCTTTGAGCAGTGCTTGACCTCTCAGAGTGCGCACGAATGCATCAAGACTGTAGCAACTGAAAAATGCTATTTGTCCGATCTTGGTCAGGGAACCTGCATTGGTGCAGTTCCTGAGGCTAAGTCCACCAACATTTTTAATCCTTACACGGTAAATCTTGATTCCATGGGTATCACCTTAATCCTAGGTGTTATCTTCTTGGTGATCTTTAGATATGCCTCTAAGAAGACCAAAACTGGTGTTCCTGGTAAGTTCCAGTGCTTTATCGAGATGATCTTCGGTATGGTCAAGGAAATGGTTGAGGGTATCTTCAAGCGTAAGAGCAAGTTCATTGCTCCGCTATCCCTTACCGTATTTGGCTGGATCTTCTTAATGAACCTCATGGATCTCCTGCCAATCGATTTACTACCAGAAACTGCTAAGGAAATGGGTATTCCGTTCTTACGTGTAGTTCCATCAGCTGATGCCAATATTACCTTGGCTATGGCTTGTGCAGTATTCTGCTTAATCTTTGTATTCTCATTTAAGAATATCGGTGTGCTTGGCTTCTTAAAGAGCATTACCCTTCACCCCTTTAATCACTGGGCGTTCATCCCTGTTAACTTCGTGTTAGAAGGTGTGTCCTTGCTATCAAAGCCTATCTCTCTAGGCTTACGACTTTTCGGCAATATGTACGCTGGTGAAATGATTTTCATACTTATTGCTCTGCTACCTTTGTGGTGGATTCAGTGGGTATTGAATGTGCCTTGGGCATTGTTCCACATCTTAATTGTGACTTTGCAGGCTTTTATTTTCATGGTTCTGACCATTGTTTATCTATCAATGGCCAGTGAAGATGATGAATAGTTCATTGTTTTAACAAGGAGAAATGAAATGGACGCAACCATGCTTTACCTCGCTGCAGGCCTTATGATGGGTTTAGCTGCAATCGGTGGTGCTATCGGCATTGGTATTTTGGGTGGAAAGTTTATTGAAGGTGCCGCAAGACAACCTGATCTGCTTTCTCTGCTTCGTACCCAGTTCTTCATCGTCATGGGCTTGGTCGACGCAATCCCTATGATCGCTGTCGGTCTCGGTATGTACGTAATGTTCGCTGTAGCCTAGTTGGCTGCCACGATTTTTTAAGCGGAGCGTTTCACTTTGGAAATCAATGCCACTTTTTTAGGACAGGCAGTAGCTTTCCTGATCTTCGCAGTCCTCTGCATGAAATATGTGTGGCCGCCTCTGATCAATGCCATTGAAAAAAGGCAGAAGGAAATAGCTGACGGTCTTTCAAATGCTGAGAAAGCAAAGAAGAACCTAGAGCTTGCTAACAGCAATGCTAAAGAAGCATTACAAGAGGCAAGAGCTCAGGCTCAGAAGATTGTTGACGAAGCTCAGAAACAGCGTGCTGATATTTTGGCTAAGGCTGAAGATGAGGCTAGAGCCGAGAAGGCTAAGATCGTAGAGCAGGCCAGAACTGAGATTGAAGCTGAGCGCAACAAGGCTCGTGAGGAATTGAGATCTCAGATCTCTGCCCTTGCAGTAGCAGGCGCGGCTAAGATCTTAGGTGAAAAGGTCAACGCTACTACCGACAAAGCTGCTTTAGAGCAGATTGGAAATTCTCTTTAAGATAGGATGATCAGTAATGGCTGAGAATTTAACTGTTGCCAGACCCTACGCTGAAGCTGTTTTCAGTTTGGCATCAGAAGAAAAATCCTTTGCAAAATGGGAGCATATGCTGATGGCTATGAATGAGGCTATCAGTGATCCCTTTTTCCTAGGATTTTTAAAGAACTCGTCCAGCCCTGATGATGCTTCCAGTTACTTTAATAAGATCCTTGACGGCATCGTTGATGATGCAGGCAAGAATTTTGTAAAGATCTTAGCTGCTAATGCTAGATTTGAGGTGATCCCTGAGATCTATCAAGAGTATCTAAGACTGAAAGAAAAGCATGACAAGGTGCTAAAAGTGCGCCTTACTTCAGCTCGTCATTATGCTGCAGCTGATCTCGAAGTTCTTAAGAAGAAGCTTTCACAAAAATATGACTGCACGATTGAACTTGAAAACGATATCGATCCGTCCTTAATCGGCGGAGCCGTGTTGAAGATCGGTGACAAGGTAATCGATGCAAGTGTGAAGACAAGTTTGGTTAACCTGTCTTTATCCCTCAAATAACAAGAGGATGAATAATGTCAAATAATTCATCAGCAACTGAAATTGCTGCTCTTATCAAAGATAGGATCAAGCAGTTCCAAGTTGTAACAGAGGCTAAGGATGAAGGCACTATCGTTTCATTAAACGACGGTATTGCTCGTATCCATGGTCTTGCTAATGTGATGCAGGGCGAAATGCTAGATTTCGGCAATGATCTCTATGGCCTAGCATTGAACCTTGAGCGCGATTCAGTTGGCGCCATCGTTCTTGGACCATATACCTCTTTGTCAGAAGGCATGAAGGTTCACAGCACTGGTCGAATCCTGAACGTTCCTGTGGGCAATGCTTTGTTAGGTCGTGTGGTTAACGCCTTAGGTGAGCCTATTGATGGCAAGGGACCTGTAGCCTCTGATGGTTACTATCCTGTTGAAACCATTGCTCCTGGTGTTATTGCACGTCAGGGCGTTGATCAGCCAATTCAGACTGGTTATAAAGCCGTTGACTCCATGATCCCTATTGGTCGTGGTCAGCGTGAGTTGATCATTGGTGACCGTCAGACTGGTAAGACTGCCTTAGCTATCGACACCATCATCAACCAGAAGAAATATGGCGTACGTTGCATCTATGTTGCAATCGGTCAGAAGGCTTCAACTATTGCAGGCGTTGTAAGAAAGCTCCAGGATATGGGCGCTTTGGATAACACCATCGTCGTAGTTGCATCTGCATCTGATACTGCTGCTTTGCAGTACATTGCTCCTTATGCTGGCTGTGCTATGGGTGAGTACTTCATGGATCAAGGCGAAGATGCTTTGATTATTTATGACGATCTCTCCAAGCACGCAGTTGCCTATCGTCAGATCTCCTTGCTACTTCGTCGTCCTCCTGGGCGTGAAGCTTTCCCTGGCGACGTGTTCTATCTACACTCAAGACTATTAGAGCGTGCATCTCGTGTTAACGCTGAGTACCTTGAGAAGAAGTCAGGTGGCAAGATCAAAGGTAAGACTGGTTCCTTGACTGCTTTGCCTATCATTGAGACTCAGGCAGGCGACGTGTCAGCTTTCATTCCGACCAACGTTATTTCCATTACCGATGGTCAGATCTTCTTGACAACCTCACTCTTCAACTCTGGTGTAAGACCTGCTGTTGACCCTGGTATTTCAGTGTCTCGTGTGGGTGGCTCTGCTCAGACTAAGATCATCAAGAAGCTCTCTGGTGGTATTCGTACCGCTTTGGCTCAGTATCGTGAGTTGGCAGCTTTCGCTCAGTTCTCCTCAGATCTCGATGAGAGCACCAGAAAGCAGCTAGATCACGGCCAGAAGGTAACCGAGCTCATGAAGCAGACTCAGTACGCTCCTTTGTCAGTTGCTGAGCAGGCTTTGGTGATTTTCGCCGCCGAGCGTGGTTATTTAGAAGACGTCGACCTCAAGAAGATTGCCGCTTTCGAGTCAGGTCTCTTGGGCTTTGCCCACAGCAAGTACGAGCAGTTCGTAACTGAGCTTGATGCTAAACCTGATTACAACGATGACGTAGTCAAGAAGCTTGGTGACATCATCACTGAGTTTAAGTCTACTCAGACTTACTAGGAGCTGTAATGGCCGGAGCAAAGGAAATACGCACTAAGATCGCCTCGGTAAAAAATACCCAGAAGATCACTAGTGCCATGCAGATGGTAGCTGCTTCCAAAATGCGCAGGGCTCAGGACAAAATGAGCCAGAGCCGGCCTTATTCTGAAGGTTTGTTGCGCATCATCGGACACATTGCAGCCAGCCATAGTGAGTTTAGACATCCTTATATGGTTGAAAGACCTGTAAAGAATGTCGGAGTGGTGATTGTTTCTACTGACCGCGGCCTATGCGGTGGTCTTAATATCAACCTATTCCGTAAGATAACCCAGCACGTTATGGAGTTATCTAAAAAGAATATTGGCGTTAAGGCTGTATTGCTAGGCTCTAAGGCTGCTAACTACTTCCTAAAATTAAAGGGCGTAGAGGTGGTGGCCTCCCATAGCGGTTTTGGTGATAATCCTTCCCCAGAAAAGCTAGTTGGTGCTATCAAGGTAATGACTGATAAGTTCTTAAATGGCGAGGTTGATCAGGTAGTGATCTGCTATAACCAGTTTAAGAACACTATGGTTCAGATCCCCTCAGTACTGCAATTACTTCCTCTTGCAAAAACAGAGGATAAAAATGTTGCATCCCACCACTGGGATTATCTGTACGAGCCTGATCCTGAGGCCATTTTAGGCGTCGTGTTAGATCGTTACCTACAGCAGATGGTTTACCAAGGCATTTTGGAGAACTTGGCATCAGAACAGTCCGCTCGAATGGTTGCTATGAAAGCCGCAACTGACAACGCAGAAACGCTGATAAGTGATCTGCAGCTTGTGTATAACAAGGCTCGCCAGTCAAGCATCACGATGGAGTTGAATGACATCGTGGCTGGTGCTTCTGCGGTCTAAGGTTAATTGAGGAAATATAAAATGGCAGAAAATGGCATTAACCTTTCTAAGGAAATGGCAGAAACTGCAACTCGCGCCGGGAAAAAAGGTACTGTAGTACAAATCATCGGCGCTGTGGTTGACGTGGAGTTCAAGGAAGAAGATATTCCTGAGCTCTATGACGCCTTAAGAATTGCTGCCGAAGGCGACAGAGCCGAAATTATTCTGGAAGTCCAGCAGCAAATTGGTGGTGGCGTTGTTCGTTGCATCGCCATGGGTTCATCCGATGGTTTAAGCCGTGGCTTGATTGCGGTAAATACTGGTAGTGCCATTAAGGTTCCAGTAGGCCGTGAGACCTTAGGTCGTATTATGAACGTCTTAGGTCAGCCTGTGGATGAAAGAGGTCCTATTGGCGAGAAGGAAGATTGGTCAATTCACCGTGCCGCTCCTTCATACGCTGAGCAGTCCTCAACTACTGAGCTACTTGAGACCGGTATTAAGGTTATGGATCTTATCTGCCCGTTTGCTAAGGGCGGTAAGGTTGGCCTATTCGGTGGTGCAGGTGTTGGTAAGACCGTTACCATGATGGAGCTTATTAACAACATCGCAACCGCTCACTCAGGCTTGTCCGTATTCACCGGTGTTGGTGAGCGTACTCGTGAGGGTAACGACTTCTACCATGAAATGGAAGCCTCCAAGGTTTTGGATAAGGTATCCATGGTTTATGGTCAGATGAATGAGCCTCCGGGGAACCGTTTGCGTGTGGCTTTGACTGGCTTGACCGTCGCTGAGAAGTTCCGTGACGAGGGTATGGATGTGTTGCTCTTCATCGACAACATTTACCGTTATACCTTAGCTGGTACCGAGGTTTCCGCATTGCTAGGCCGTATGCCTTCAGCTGTGGGCTATCAGCCTACTTTGGCTGAGGAAATGGGTGCTTTGCAGGAGCGTATTACCTCCACTAAGAAGGGCTCCATTACTTCAGTTCAGGCTGTTTACGTGCCTGCTGACGACTTGACCGATCCTTCACCTGCTACCACCTTCGCACACTTGGACGCCACCATCGTGTTGTCCCGTCAGATCGCCTCCTTAGGTATTTATCCTGCTGTTGATCCTTTGGCATCTACCTCTCGTCAGCTAGATCCATTCGTCGTAGGTCAGGAACACTATGAGGTTGCTCGTGGCGTACAGACCGTGTTGCAGCGTTATCAGGAGTTGAAGGACATCATCGCTATTTTGGGTATGGATGAGCTCTCTGAGGAAGATAAGCTTACTGTGGCTCGTGCCCGTAAGATCCAGCGTTTCCTCTCTCAGCCGTTCTCTGTTGCTGAGGTGTTCACTGGCTCTCCTGGTAAGTATGTTTCCTTAAAGGACACCATCCGTGGCTTTAAGGGCATTATCAATGGCGATTATGACAATCTGCCGGAGCAGGCTTTCTACATGGTTGGTACCATCGAAGAGGCTGTTGAGAAGGCTAAGACCCTGTAATCGCAAGGAGTTTGCATATGGAAACATTTGCATTCCAGCTTGAAGTCACCAGTGCTGATGGCAGTTTATACTCAGGTAAGGTGAAGAGCGTACGCGTCACCGGTGCTGAGGGTGAGCTTGGTATCAGATATGGCCATACACCGCTTTTGACAACCATTAAGACCGGTTTGGTTTCCTTGGTTGATGTCAATGACAAGGAAGATCAGATCTACTTGGCAGGTGGTGTATTGGAGGTTCAGCCTGAGGTTACAACTATTCTAGCTGATACCGCCTTAAGAGCTGCTGACATCGATGAAGCTAAGGCTCAGGAAGCTATGAATGCTGCCAAGGATGCAATTAATAAGCATCAAAGTGGTGATATGGATTACAACACTGCTTTGGCACGTCTTGCTGATGCTATGGCCCGCCTCAAAGTGGTGGATATTGCAAAAAATAGACGTTAAGAAAAAACCGGGAGTGATCCCGGTTTCCTTGCGTTAGTTAAAGATCGGAGTTTAGGCTCCGATTTTTTTTATTTATTCTCAAGGGCCATCATATCCTGATTGATGCCTTGCTTTGAGAGCAGGAGTTTTAGTTTCTTCATGCCGGCCACTTCAATTTGGCGTACACGCTCCACAGATACATGCAGATCATCTGCTAAATCCTGCAAAGTAGCCTTGTTCTCATCAAGCCAGCGACGCTGAATAACGGTTCTAGTGCGCTCATCAAGATCGGATAGGGCTTGGGAGAGCATATTTAACTCAAAGCTATGATAATCATGGTTCTCAAAGCTTTTGGCAAAGTTTGAGTTCTCATCCTCAAGATAAGCTGCTGGGGCAAAGCTGTCTTTATCAGAGTCATCAGATGCGTCTATATCAAAGGCTACATCCTGACCTGAGAGGCGACTTTCCATCTCGGCTACATCCTTAGCACTGACCTCTAAATCATTTGCCACCTGATCGCGCTCTGATGAGGTAAACCATCCAAGATGCTTTTTATTTGAGCGAAGCTTAAAGAAGAGTTTGCGTTGGGCCTTGGTGGTTGCCACCTTGACCATACGCCAGTTTTTGATGACGTAATCGTGGATCTCAGCCTTAATCCAATGAATAGCAAAAGCTGCAAGTCGTCCGCCCACATCCGGATCAAAGTGCTTTACCGCTTTCATAAGGCCGATGTTACCCTCTTGAATAAGATCAGCCTCAGGTAATCCATAGCCTGCATAGCCACGGGCTACGCTCACTACTAGGCGTAAATGAGATAGAACCAGCTTACGCGCAGCCTCAATGTCACCATAATCTTTAAGACGACGGGCAAGGTTGCGTTCATCCTCCTCCTCAAGCATAGGTACAGCATTAACCGATGCAATGTAGGAATTTAGATTGCCTACAGGTGCAAGGGTTAACTGCATTGAATTAGAGGATTTATCTTTTGACATTAGCTATAGCCTGGAAGTAATTTTCCGTTATTCACCAAAAAGCGCATCAACAAATGCTTCTACATCAAATTCGCGTAGATCTTCGGTCTTCTCGCCAATACCGATGAAACGAAGAGGTATTTTAAACTGATCTGCAAGGGCAAACACCACACCACCCTTTGCAGTACCATCAAGCTTGGTGATGGTAATGCCGGTGATCTTAACGGCTTCGTTAAATATTCTAGTTTGTGATACGGCATTTTGGCCGGTGGCACCATCAAGCACGAGCATGACCTCGTCAGGTACATTAGCATCATTCTTTTTCATCACACGGACAATCTTTTTAAGCTCATCCATGAGGTGATCTTTGTTTTGCAAGCGTCCGGCAGTATCGCAAATTAAGACGTCACAGCCACGAGATTTAGCTGCAGTTAGCGCATCAAAGATAACTGAGGCACTATCAGAGCCTGTAGGCTGGGAAATAACCGGTACATCAGTACGTTCACCCCATTTTACTAGCTGCTCTACGGCGGCGGCACGGAAGGTATCACCGGCTGCGAGCATGACCTTAAGTCCCTGAGATTTAAATTTTAAGGCAAGCTTTCCTATAGTTGTGGTCTTACCAGCACCATTGACGCCTACCATTAATATTACATAAGGAGTATTGCCATTTTTCTTAACATCTAGCGGGATAGCACAGGGACGCAGGATCTCACAGAGGATCTGCTTTAAATTATTCTTAAGAGCGCCAGCATCATGCAGATCGCGAAGCTTTGAGTTCTCTCTAAGCTGTTCAATCACACGCTCAGTGGTATCCACACCCAGATCAGCAGTTAAAAGGGCGGTCTCTAGATCTTCATAGAGCTCCTCAGAGATCTTTTTGCCCTTGATCATAGCTTCGATACCAAAGGCAATATTCTCACGAGTACGCTTTAGGCGCTCAAAGAAGGAGCGTTTAACCTTAACTGGAGCCTCTGCTGGTGCTTCCTCGGTAGGAGTTTCCTCAGTGCTTGAGGTGGTAGCTTCATCATCTGAAGGAGCCTCAGTCTCTGCAACTGGAGTATCCTCTGTAGCAGTATCCTCATTCTCTTGGATAGTATCCTGAGCTGTGGTATCAGTGTTGGATTCAGTCTCTACCTGAGAATTATCAGCTTCTTGAGCTTCCTCAACAACCTCTACAGGTTCTTCCTGTTCTTGTGTCTCTACAGTTTCTACAGACTCTACAGGTTTAACTTCTGAATCTGATTGCTCCTTTGAAGTACTTACCTCCTGAGCTATAGCTTCATCTGCTACGGCTTCTTGCTGCTCTACAACTTGTTCTGCTTCCTGCTTTTCAGCCTGCTCATTTTCCTGAGCTTGCTCCTGCACGTTTTCTTGTTCTTTTTCTAGGAGCTCATCTTTATTTTCTACAAGCTGTTCTTGGTTCTCTGCGTTATTTTTGGCAGATTTCTTCTTAAAAAAACTGAAAAGGCCCATGTTTTATCCTGTGATATTTGATTTTGCTAGGTATGGATCTGGGGCGAATTTTACGCACATCCTTATATTTTACTATTTAGTACCTAGTTTCCCAAAAAGACGGTAAATTTCTTCGCTAAGTCTTGTAAGATATTTGGTGAAATTTTCGATGGCAAGGATGTGATTATGTACGCTAACGATCATCAAGTAAGGATTATAGGTGGAAAATTCAAGGGTAAGCTCTTAAGAGTTGGTCAATTAGATGGTTTGAGACCTACCCCTGATAGAGTACGTGAGACGGTATTTACATGGCTTGGCGATCACTGCGAGGGCGCTAGAGTTTTAGATCTATTTGCAGGCTCAGGAGCGCTTGGCTGTGAGGCGCTATCTCGTGGAGCTAGTGACGTAACCTTAATTGAAATTGATAAAAAGAATAGTAAGAATCTTGAGGAAGCAACTGCAGATATGGATAACATAATGGTGCTAAATACCGATGCTATCGCCTTTATCAAGCAGGCCACAGGTGTTTATTCCTTAGTCTTCCTTGACCCTCCCTATAAGGCCGATCTGCTTGAGGATTGTTTGCTGGTGCTGCTTGATAGAGAACTTATTGATGAGAATACTATTTTGTATGTGGAGATGAATGCAGGTAACACCTTATCAGTGCCTGGCTTCGAGGTTATACGTGAGGAAGTTGCTGGACAAGTAAAATACGCCTTATGGCGTAAGGCTCAAATGCCTTTTTAAGCTTTGAACGCTTGCAAAAAAGCCAAATAAAAAGGGAGCCTCAGGCTCCCTTAATTTTTCAACTTAACCTAAATATTAGGCAGGCTTGTAGCCGTTGAAGTTGTACTCAACCTTCATAGTCTCAGGTGAGAGAGCAGCATTCATGCCCTCGACAGGCTGAGATGCATCGAAGGATGCAGAGAGTAGAGGTAGAGGATTGATCAAGCCGCGATCAAGAGCGGAGACAACTGCACCGAACTCATCATAGAAGCGGAATACAGAGTGCCACTTGATGCCCTTAACAGCGAAAGGTCCGAAGTCCTTAGGCTCGTGACCTGCACCGTACATACCAACCTGAGAAACAATAGCCTCAGGACGAACAAGCTTCATGAGCTGTGCACATGCAAAGCCGTTGCCGGTTGCTTCGATACCGAGATCGAAGGAGCCCTTGTGCTCGCACCACTTCTCGATCTGCTCAGGATCTTCCTTGGAGTTGCAAACAAAGTCAGCACCCATCTGCTGAGCGATCTTCAAGGTCTCGCCACGGATATCGATGCAGGTAACAGTGTTAGCACCTAAGGTCTTAGCAGCAGCTACGCAGAGGCAGCCGATAGGGCCAGCGCCCATAACAACAACATTCTTGCCTAAGAGGTTACCCAAAGCATTGATGCCGCTGTAAGCAATGCCCAAAGGCTCAGCAAAAGCACCAACTTCAGGCTTTAAGGTGTGGACAACGCCGCACTGCTCTTCGTGAACGGTGCAGTAGTCAGCAAACAAACCAGTGGTGTGAGGGAATAGTGCTGCAGAACCTAAGTGTTGGACGTGCTCACAGAAGGTGTACTGCTTGTTTTCGCAGTAGTAGCACTTGAAGCAAGGACGTGCAGGACGTAGAACAACCATATCGCCCTTCTTGACCTTGGTAACATCCTTACCAACTTCCTCAACAATACCGCAGCCCTCGTGACCGATAACTAGAGGCTCACGAACTACAATGGCGGTACCGTTACCACCCTGGGTGTAATAGTGCTGATCTGAACCGCAGATACCGCCAGTCAACATTTTTACGATGACTTCTTTAGGGTCTTTGATGGTTGCATCAGGTACGTCTTCGTAACGGAGATCCAACTTCTGGTGTAAAACAATAGCTTTCATGTTTTCCTATCCTATAAAGCAGCACTGGACGAAGCCAGTTAGTATTTCGAGCAATCTTTCTCGAAACGTTCCAAGACTTGTTAGACAACTAAGTAAGCCTTTGTGAATTTCGGGACTAATTTTAACGTATGCAAAAAAATAAAAGCTTGAATGCTAGCATGTTTTTTATACCAGATTTCAATTTTGTAATAAGCATCAAATTAATGACGATATGTGTTTTACTTGTCTTGTATTTTAGTGGCCTTAAAATGGCTTATTAATGCTGATCTGTAATGTGTGCAGTAAGAGATCTATGTCTTACATGAGCCGTGATCCCACGAGCGGTAAATCTGTCCGCAAGTGACTGCGCAATATAGACGCTACGGTGGAAGCCTCCAGTACAACCAATAGCTACCGTAAGATAGCTACGGTTACTAGTTTCTATAGTTGGAAGCCAGCGCAGGAGAATATCGTCTATTTGTCCTATGTACTCATCAACCTCTGGATGCTTGGCAAAAAAGTCGATGATTGGCTTATCAAGTCCGGTATAGGATCTAAGCTCTTTTTCCCAAAATGGATTTGGCAGGAAGCGTGAGTCAAACACGAAATCTGCATCCTTGGCAATGCCATCCTTAAAGCCAAAGGATTCAAAGATCATCACTAGTTCTCGCTCAGGACGCCCCTGAACTAGAGTAGTAATTTGAGCAGAGAGATCATGTACGGAAAGATTTGAGGTATCAATACGCAGATCGGCTACTGAGGAGATACTTTGTAAAAGCTTTGATTCCTGCTTGATAGCCTCATCTAATGACATGGATTTTAAGGATAGGGGATGCAGACGTCTGGTATTGGCGTAGCGTTTTATAAGCTCCTGATCATCGGCATCAAGATAGATGATAGTGCTTTTTACTAAGGGATCGTGACGGGCCTGTACATAGGTTTCATTGATGATAGCCATGTCGCGCTCGCCACCGTAGATAATAGTACGAATGTCTATGGATACGGCAAGCTTGGGGTAATGCTCCTTAGCAAGCTTGATTAAATTCCCCATGAATACTGCCGGCAGATTATCTATGCAATAGAAGCCTAAATCCTCTAATACCTTGAGGGCTAGTGATTTACCAGATCCCGAACGCCCTGAAATCACAAATAATTGTATTGGTTGCTTTTGCATAGCCTCATCTCCTTTTTGCTAGGAATTTTTTGAGTGTACCTAATTTTTCCATGTTTTTTGGATCTGCTATTTCGCAATAGCTACACTATAAGCCTTATAAATCAGTGGCACAACACTACTATCCATCAAGACTTTGTTATACTTACATTTTAGTGCCAAAATACGCTCATCAACATCTACAATTCAAAGCATTCTATGAACTAAACCATCAATCTTTTGAAGATGAACTGGTAAAATCGTTTTTAGACTATCCTCCTAATTAGGATAGGATTTTAAAAGGATCCTCAACAGAATAATTACGCAGTAAGGCTGGTGCAAATGCCGTTTGAGAAAGCTTACTGAGGCTAATGCTAGTTTTGCCAGATAATCTCTGAGGTCAACATATGGAATCTAAAACACTTGCTCTCAATCCCTATGGGACTGCAAATTTCACCGCAATTAGAACCGAAGGTTATGCTTATGTTGACAAAACTCAATTTATCGAAGTTTTAGAACGAAAGGGAGGACTATATCCTTTTATTGTGCGTCCTCGTCGCTTTGGTAAAAGTCTGTTTACCACAGTTCTGCGTGCTTATTATGACATCAGTCTTGCGGATAAATTTCACGACTATTTTGACGGGACTTATATTGGTAGTCATAAGACACGTTTAGCTAACTCATTTTATATACTTAAATTTGACTTCTCAGGCCTTGCAAACGGTGATTTAATCGACAACTTTACTACCAATATAAAAAAATCTATGCGTGATTTTATAGTGAGGTATTCTTTTGAGAAAGCTCGCTATCTTCTAGATAACACCACTAAATCTCCAGCAGCGCTTATTGATGAATTCTTCGGCATTATTAACGAGAAAATTGTTAATAAGGTTTATGTAATCATCGACGAGTATGATCAATTTACCAATGACATTTTGTCAAAAGATCAGAGTAAATTTAAAAGTATTACCTCATCAGAAGGATTTCTTAAAGATTTCTATGCAAGACTTAAGGCAAATACCTTAGATGGCTTACCAATCTCTAGGATCTTTATCACTGGTGTAACTACCATTTCCATAGATTCACTGACGTCAGGATATAACATCCAAAAGAATATTTCTGACAGAAATGAATTTGCATCACTATTTGGCTTTACCCAGACGGAGCTCAAGGCTTTAATTCCTCAGGTAATCGATCTTGAGAAATACGGCCATTCCATTGATGAAGTCTTTAACCGTATGAAAACTCTTTATAACGGTTACCACTTCTCCAAATACTCAAATGAATCCGTATTCAATTCATCAATGTGTCTTTACTACTTAGATGAAATTAATTCAAGGAATGCAGAGCCTGACAGCTTGCTTGATCCTGCTTTTGCTCAGGATCTATCCAAGATCCACAGTATCTTGAGCCTAGGTGACATCAAAGACGTCAAGGAAATAATTAATGATGCGCTCTTTGCCAAACCAATACCTTTTGGTAGCTTACCATCAACCATCAATCTAAATAGCCAAGACAATCTTTCTAAAAAAGATCTGCTCGCCTCCATGATGTATTTTGGTTATTTAACCTGGCAAGAAGGTAGCGATAAGCTCGTTATTCCCAATCGTACGGTGGCCCAGCAGTTCTTCCAATACTATTTTAAGTATCTACGTGGTATTGATAGTCTGAATATTGAGATCTCAGATTTCTTGGAGGCTTTTACCAAGCTTAGAAATGGTGATCCCAAAGCTTTTGTCATGATTGTTGCAAGCAAGCTTAGTGAAGCAGGCGGCCTCCATATTAGTGCAAGCCTTCATGAAAGTGACTTTGCCGTAGCCTTAGCAACGGCTGCAAATTTTTCACCAGATTTCAAGGTACAACTAGAGCTTGAGGTTACTGGCAAGGAAAAGGGCTATGCGGATTTAGTGCTCTCTCCGCTTGAGGGAGTTAACTGCTCCTATATCTTTGAGCTTAAATATCTTCCTGTAAGTAAGGGAAATGAAGCTACAGTACAGGAAAAAATCCTTGAGGCCAATGCTCAGCTTGATAGATACTGCCAAGGCGACAACATTGCCTCACTTCCCAAGCTTAAGCAGGTAGCATGTGTCTTTGTAGGAACAGAGCTTACAAAATTAGTCGTCCGTTAAAACAAAAAGGAGAGTTGCGTGTGCTCCTTGCTTCACCGCATTACTTTTTTGTTTTAGCCTCGAGCGATGCATCAATTTGTTTTAATAAGGTACTGATTTTATTACGCTCATTGCGAGCTAGACGTAATGAGTTTAATAAATCCTGATTAGAGAAAACTTCAGTTAGCTGCTTTAAAAGCTTGGTTATTTCCTCATATTTATCGTCAGGACTTATAAATAGAGTGTAGGCAATATCCACATAAAGTGGATCGGAATCAATTGAGTTGAAAGGAACTGGGGAATCAAGAATAGAGAGCACTGCCAAAGTCTTGTTAATGCCTGGGATCATGGCATGGGGCAGGGCAATACCATTAAAAAATACCGTGGCACCATATTGCTCACGGGTATTTAGTCCTTTGATGATGAGATCGGGCGCTACATGCAAAATTACCGCAGCATTTTCCGCTATCTCTTCAAAAAGTCTCTTTTTAGAATAGCAAAATAACGAGGAGAGGATTAAGGTCTCTGGTAACAAGCTATTTTCCTAAAATAACAATGCCCCGCTAAGAAGCGGGGCAGTTTATATAAGTGCTACTGGGGATTAGCCCTGCAGTTTTTCCTTGTATTTGACCAATTGACGATCAACCTTATCGATCAAGCCATCAATGGCTGCGTACATGGTGTCGGCATCTGCCTCGGTGTGGAGGCTGTCACCGGTAACCGCTACATCGGCCTTTGCAATGTGAGTGAGATTATCCACAGTGAGGGTTACGCTAATTGAGTTGATAAGCTCAGCCTTACGCTCAAGTTTCTTGAATTTATCATTCACATAGTCTTTGAGAGCATCGGTAAGCTTCAAGCCCACGCCTTGAATTTTCACCTGCATATATCGTCCTTAGTTCAGTTCAACTGA
>CAVHVI010000030.1:0-15785 GCA_963639245.1 Bacteroidaceae bacterium | reverse complement strand
CAGTTTTGTACTTACAAAATCGTACTCAAATGCGAACGTAGGAAGGGGTAGAAAAAAGGAAATCTTTATAGATTAGATAGTTAGATTTGTTATTCTGCGGAAAGAGGGGGATTTGAACCCCCGAGCCGAAAAATCGACTGCCGCATTTCGAGTGCGGTGCATTCAACCACTCTGCCATCTTTCCGTGGCGGCTATTATAGCTAATTTACTTAATAGTCACAAATAAAATGAGCCCTAATTATCACTCAAAATGATTCTTGATCTTAATGATGCTATCCATAATGCAATCATCAAGAGAGCCACTGTATTTGTTATTTAAATACTCATGAAGCTTTTTAATGGCTTGATAGCCCTGTGCCATAGGCTCCTGACAGATCACAAAATCAATAATATCGTTTTTGACTAGCTCGCGAGTGGTAAAAATTTCATCACAGGCGATGACGAAGCGCTTATGCTGAGAATCGGCAATGATAGCTGCGCCAAGTCCACTTACACCTGAACCTGAGGTCATATAAATACTATTAATCTCAGGATATTTTAAAAAAGCCTGCATGGTTGCTTGTTGGGTATCAATATCACGATCGTGACCTTCGATCACTGCCTTGACCTCATAGTTGACCTTGCGCTTCTTTAATTCATTGATAAAGCCTTCCATACGGCTTCTATGACCATAGTGAAGCTTATCGCCTACGATAATGAGGATCTTAAGCTCTTTACCGCGATTGCATTTATCAAGCATGGCGGCAGCAATTGATCCTTGCTGTTTGTAGTCAGGGCCTACAAAGCAACAATGGTTAATTCCTGGTATGAAGGTATTAATAAGTACACACGGAGTGCCACTTGCAGTTATTGAGTTAATTTTAGCTACAATCTCGGGACTATCGACCGTGCACAGACCAAAGCCTTTACAGCCACGAGCCTCTAGCTTTTCAATAGCCTCTAGGTGATCCTTGACGTCCCAGCCCTCAACCTCTTGAGTGATAACACTTATTCCAAGATCTTTTAACTCGCGTGAGGCGTTATCAATACCACGCTTTACATCATCAAAAAAGATACTGTTAATTGATGGTAAGAGCACGCCAATGAAGTTAATGTTTTTCTGCGCAGAGAGGGCACGACCTGCTCTGTTAGGGATATATCCTAATTCTTGAGCAAGTTTACGTATGCGATCAGAGGTCTTAGCACTAACCTCACTTTTCTCATTTAATGCGCGCGAGACAGTACCTACTGAAACTCCGCAGGCCTTAGCAAGATCTTTTAGTGTTACGCTCATAGAATCTTCGCGAGTGATCTCACAACTTAATCTTAAAAATTAAGATGTAGGATGGATCGCGTCCTCCTTATTATGTTAGGTAACTTATAGCTTTTTTTTCTAAATGCCGTAACTTGTATTGCTTACAGGAAGTTTTAAAAATCCTTGCAAGCTCAATTATGAACGAGGTGTGATGCAACATCTCAGCTCTTTTTAGAAAGTCACCTTTTGGCAAACATGTCCTGCATCAGTAGCTTTCTTTGTTTTTTATTTTTATCGACCTTAAAAGTCTTTGTAATGCTTTGCCAGGGTTAGACGTTGCCTGAAGTTTCCCACAGCTATGTAGCTTGGGATCACTATTCATAAAGGCAAGTTTTTTAGAGCTTGCTTTAATTCATCACCGCCATCAAATGCAGGGTGAATTAACGTCTTTTTCCTAAAAAACGCAAACGATTACAATAATGCAAAGAATAAGATTTTGTGAACTTGTTGACAACGATTTATCTTTTAAAATAAGAGATGTTTCACATAAGAAAGATTATATTTGAGCCTTTTGCTATATAGCGTTGCAAAATTACGTGCTTTTTTGCATTTGCAATTACAGTTTGCGTTTTATGGTAACGCAATCGCAAATTCGCAAACGTAAAAAAAAGGCGGCCCAAAAGACCGCCTACAAATGAATGAATTCTAGAATATGACTTAGAGTGAGTGCTTATCAGAGATATTACCCTGACCGTAGTAAGCATTAGCACCATGCTTTCTTAAATAGTGCTTATCAAGTAAGGTCTGCTGCATAGGACCTAATTTAGTATTTAGGGTTAGGGCGTGATAGGCCATGAAGGCAACTTCTTCAAGCACAACTGAGTTGTATACAGCGTTGTCAGGTGATTTGCCCCATGCAAAAGGACCGTGAGAGAAAACAAGAGCTGCCGGAACATCCTTCATTGCAACGTCACGTTGTTTAAAGGTCTCAACGATCACGTTACCAGTTTCCTTCTCATACTCGCCCTTGATTTCCTCTTCAGTCATGGGACGGGTGCAGGGAATTGCCCCATAGAAGTAATCTGCGCCAGTAGTGCCAAGAGCAGGGATATCCATACCGGCCTGAGCAAAGCCCACTGCATTACGGGAGTGAGTATGGACAATGCCACCAATATCTTCACAGGCACGATAGAGCACGAGGTGAGTTTCAGTATCGGTAGATGGATTTAATTTACCCTCAACTTTTTTACCAGTTTCAAGATCAACGACTACCATGTCGTCAACCTTCATGGTGTCGTACTCTACTCCTGAAGGCTTGATCACAACCAAACCCTTTTGGCGATCGATACCAGAAACATTGCCCCAAGTGAAGGTCACTAGACCATGCTTAGGTAGATCAAGATTTGCTTTGAATACTTCTTCTTTGAGTTCTTCGAGCATGACATACGCCTCTTAAAATTTACAGTAGCTTTAGTTTAAATTAGAAATAAGGATGGCACAAAGAACTAAAACGTTTTAAATAGCAAATATGAAAGTTGCTTCACAAAATTGCCAATATAAGCCCATAAATTAAGATCTTTGCTGAATCTGGTCAAAGCCGTAACCGCTTGTTAATTTGCGATAGCTCAGTCATGCTCAAAGCTAAAGCCAAGCTCCTTTAATTTGTTAGACAGGATCTTGTGCGATGCAAGTAATAGGGCGCCGCGTTTGTCAAAGGGAAGTGAAAGTAAAAAGCTTGGTAGCGGCAGATAGAGGCTACGCTCTTTATTTAGCGCTAAAAGCTCATTGGCAGTTTTAAATTCATCTGAGGCAACGTTTACTATTCCTTTGCAAGGATTTTTTAAAAGTAGGGCGATGATCCTTGCGACATCCTCAACCTTTACCCAAGGCACAAGGTTTCTAGGATCGGGAACTATTTTAATAGGAGGGAGGTATTTTAAGATTTTAAGCAGTCCTCCTTGTGCTCCTATTACTACCCCAAGACGTAATAGGGTTAGAGTGCTGATATCGTTAAAGCGCTTAAGCGCAGCTCCCTCTAGGGCTGTTATAAGCTCACTAAAATTGCCTAAGGTTTCGCCATCTTCTGCGCAAATCTGATCATTGCTATAAATTCCAGTAGCTGATGCCTGAATAAAAATTTTAGGGAAGGTTGCTTTGTGATATTTTTCAAGCAACAGATCCATCATCCTCTTTCGAGATTTTAAAAGCTCTAAGCTACGTTTCCTAGTTAATATCTTTTTAGCAATGGACTCTCCTGCAAGATTTACTATGGCATCGACCTTTGGAAAATCACTGCCTGAATCTAAGAGGGTTATATTGTTAGGTACATTGCTTATATCCTCAATTTTTCTATGGGTGTAGACAAAGATTTCATGATCATGGGCTAAAAGCTCCTTACATGTTGCCTGTCCTATAAAGCCTAAGCCACCTGTTATCAAGATCTTCATGCAATACCTCAAAAAAAATGCGCCCCTGAGGGCGCATTCTAGCGTAAAAGCTAAATTAGTTCTGCTTAGCCTGTGCTGCCTGAATTGCAGTCACAGCGATGGTGTAGACGATATCGTCAACCAAAGCACCACGGGAGAGATCGTTTACAGGCTTTCTCAAACCCTGAAGCAGAGGTCCGATAGCTACAAGATCAGCAGAGCGCTGAACAGCCTTGTACACGGTATTACCAGTTGAGAGGCTAGGGAATACGAACACAGTGGCCTTACCTGCAACAGGTGAACCAGGAGCCTTTTGAGCAGCAACTGAAGGCATAACAGCAGCATCAAACTGCAAAGGACCATCAACTGCGAGATCAGGACGCTTCTGCTTAACAAGCTCGGTTGCCTGAGCCATCAAGTCAACATCGACACCCTTACCAGAGTTGTGAGTTGAGTAGGTGATCAAGGCTACACGAGGATCGATACCAAAGGCCTTAGCAGTATCAGCAGACTGAATAGCGATCTCAGAAATTTCCTCAGCGTTAGGGTTGAGGTTTACAGCGCAGTCAGCATAGAAGTGAACCTGCTCAGGCATGAGCATGAAGAAGCCGCCGGAAACAAGCTTAGCACCAGGAGCGGTCTTTAAGATCTGGAAAGCAGGACGGATGGTGTTAGCGGTGGTGTGAACTGCACCTGATACCAAGCCATCGATCTCGCCGCGCTCGATCATCATGGTTGCGAGGAATACGTTGTCCTGTAAGGTTTCAACTGCCTTCTCAGGGGTCATACCCTTCTTAGCACGAAGCTCAACTAAGCGATCAACATAATTGCCACGGATCTCTTCAGGATCAACGATCTCAACGCCTTCACCTAAAACTACACCCTGCTCCTTGGCAACCTGCATGATGGCATCCTTGTTTCCATAGAGTACGGGAACTGCAATGTTCTGCTCGGCAACAATTGCGGCAGCCTTAACGGTACGAGGCTCATCACCCTCAGGAAGAGCGATACGGAGGTGAGCTGCACGAGCCTTGGATGCTAACTGATAGCGGAAGGCTGCAGGTGAGAAGAGGGGAGTACGATCCTTGTCATAGTTAGCAATAGTAGCCACTACTTCATCAGAAATTGCCTTGGAAGCAGTCTCAGAGACCAAAGCTACACGCTCAGCATCATCAACACAGATGTCAGCAGGGAAGGTTGCCAAAGCTTCAGCAACAGCCCAGACAGACTTATCAGTCTCAATTACAGTTGCACCTGCAACGCTACCTGAAGCACCACCGCAAAGAATTACGATGCCAGCTTCGGTTTCAGCAGGAACGGTTGCAGTCAAGAGAACCTTTAAAACCTTGGCATCCTCACCTGGGAACATAACCTTGAAGCCACGACGTGCGGCATCACCAGAGGTTACCTTAGCGTCCAAGAAAGCGGCGATGTCAGAGGCTCTAGGTGCATAGAATTCCTTAGCAAACTCGATATCAGTCAAAACATTGGTAACTGCATCAGCGCCTTCGCTCTTGCAGCAGCAAGAATCAGAATTAGAGCAGCAGTGGCCACAGCCAGAGAGTACCAAGGTACGCTTGCCAGTTGCATCACGAGGGGCTACGTGATTGATAACGATAGAGCCTAGTACGCGAGTCTTGCCAGCATTGCCAAAAGGAATTAAAGTTGCGTCGATTGCAGACTTGTTGCCCTTGCACTTACCGTTGCAAACAGTGATGATGTCGGCATCTAGGGCATGGCATACGTCAGCGTTCATTTCGTCCTTATCAAAAGGAGTACCAGTAACGCCTTCAACAATCACAACCTCAGGCTTCTCAGCTTCAACAGTGTTGTGGAAGTTAGCAACAATTGCCTCTAGAACATCGGACTTTTTGCCCTGAGAGATAGCCTTGTAGGAGCAGCATCTGCAAAGAGTTTTGCCTTCTTGATCTTCGTCAAGAGCACGAGCAAAAGGAGTGAATAAAACGGCCTTAACACCGTGATCATTCAAAGCCTTAACTAAACCATAGGCGGTGGGGAAAATGCCCTCGGTCTTGCCGGCCGGGACGAGCATAACAGTACGTGTCACGTCAAACTCCAAGTTGTGTTTAATAAAATCTGGAGGACTTTTTAAGTCCTTGAGCTTTCTAATTATCAAACGCTAACGTATAAATTTCAACCAAAAAACAGACATGTTTGGCTTTTTTTAGCGCACAAAAGTAGGCTAAAATCATCAGCAATTTTCTAGAGGTAAAAAATGGGCATTTTTAATACTTTTCGTGATGGTTTGAAATATATGGAGATCTTTCCCTTAGAGCCACTTTTAAATCCTATTTTTCCTGAATTTCGAGTAAAGCGTGTCATGAAAATGGGAAAAATTTTACTTCCTCCATTTATTGTGCTTATTCTCATGTGGTCCTATGTAAGAGGTGGTGGCTTGCAGGGAGTGGAGATGATGTTTGCGCTTAAATCCAATTGGCCTGTTACCATCTGCTGTGTGCTTTTTTTGCTATTGATGCCAGCTCAGGGCTATTGGTGGTTTGGGAAAAGAGCAAGGATGAAGCTTAATCCAAGGCTACGTATCTTCTATATGGAAAGCTGTATCAAGCTACAGCGCTCAGGTGTGGACGATCCTGATCTTATGGAGCTAATGGTAGTTATAAATGATGGGATTAAGGTATTAGGCAGGGATTTTTTACGTAAGCTCTAGCGCTTTTTTTCAGTGTTTTTGTGACTTTCTGGTAAAATCACGCCAAAAATTTTGAGAAAGAAACAATTTAACTATGCAAGAATCTATTCTCCGCAAATTAGAAGCATTATGTGAACGTCATCAGGAAGTTGAACAGCTATTGTCCTTACCTGAGACTATTAATGATCAAGAAAAGTTTAAAGAGCTAACCCGTGAGTATTCACGCCTTGAAGAGACGGTGAAGATCTTTAAGGAATATAAGCAGGCAACATCTGATTATCAGGGCTTAGAAGAGCTTATTTCCTCAGGTGATGAGGAGATGATGGCTATGGCTCAAGATGAGATCGGTCCTGCTAAGGATAAGATCACTACCTTAGAGCATGAGCTACAGATGCAGCTTCTGCCACACGATGAGCGTGATGACTGTGACTGCTTCTTAGAAATTCGCGCCGGTACCGGTGGCGATGAGGCTGCTTTATTTGCAGGCGATCTCTTTAAGATGTATTCCCATTATGTAGTCTCCAAGGGTTGGACGCTTGAGATCGTTTCCCAAAGTGAAGGCGAGATGGGCGGCTTTAAGGAAATTATTTGCAAGCTCTCAGGTGAGGGCGCCTATGGTTATATGAAGTTTGAGTCAGGTGGTCACCGTGTACAGCGTGTACCAGTTACTGAAACTCAAGGTCGTGTTCATACCTCAGCCTGTACCGTAATGGTGCTACCGGTTATTCCTCCTGCCAAGGCCCCTGAGATCAATCCTGCCGATCTCAGAATTGATACCTATCGTTCATCAGGTGCCGGTGGACAGCACATTAACAAAACTGATTCTGCCATTCGTATTACCCATATTCCAACAGGTATTGTGGTGGAGTGTCAGGATGAGCGCTCTCAGCATCAAAACCGCGCACGTGCCTTTGAAGTTTTGTATTCAAGACTTGCTAAGCTTGAGGAGGATAAGCGCAATGCTGAGGCCTCACAGATGCGTCAGAGCATTCTTTCAACAGGTGACAGATCCGATCGTATCCGTACCTATAACTTCCCCCAAGGCCGTGTAAGTGATCATCGTATCAATCTTACGGTATATCGCTTAGATGAGGTTTTGGCAGGCGATCTTGATCTGCTACTTAAGCCTGTAATTGAAGAGTTTAAGGCCGAGCAGTTGTCTCAAATGGCTAAGGATAGCGCTCTTTGATGAGCACGATTACCAAGGCTCTTATTGAGGTAAGAGAGAGCATTAAAAAGGTAGGCATTGATTCTTATGCCTTAGATGCCAGATTATTGCTCTCTTATGTCACCAAGCTTTCAAAAACAGAGCTTATTTTGCAGGATGATAAGGAGCTTAGCCTCTATGAGGCTGAGCTTTTAAAAGAGCTTACTGCCAAAAGAATTACCGGCTATCCCATGGCTTATATCCTAGGCTATAAGGAATTTTGGGGATTGAGGCTTAAGGTAACGCCAGATGTTTTAATTCCACGTCCTGATACTGAGACCTTGGTTGATTGTGCGCTTAAGGTTAACTTTTCATCAGCTCTTGATTTAGGTACTGGATCTGGGGCTGTGATCTTGGCATTAAAGCATGAAAGACCAAAAGCCTCCTGTACGGCATGTGATTTATCAGACGGAGCCTTGGAGATTGCATCATTTAATGCGCGTAATCTTTCCTTAGATATAGAGTTCATTAAAAGCTCTTGGTTTGAGGCTTTAGCAGGCAGAGCATTTGACTTAATTGTGTCAAATCCTCCTTATATTAGATGTGATGATGAGCATCTAAAGAAAACCTCTCTTCCCTTTGAGCCTATTAGTGCTTTAACCTCTGGCACCGATGGCTTAGATGATATTCGCGTTATCATTAAAGATTCCATGGAGCACCTAAACCCTCAGGGCTATCTAATGCTAGAGCACGGCTATGATCAAGGCGCAAGTGTTAGAGCAATTCTTACTGAGTATGGATTTAGCTCTGTGCATACGGTGAAGGATTTTGGAGGCAATGATAGAGTGAGCATAGGGCAGCGATGCTGCTAAGTTGTTCATCATTTATCAGGAAATAAGGCTTTCCTATTTAAGTTCTCCTTAGCGTCTTTTGTCTGTTACTGAGAGCTTGCTACATTTTCTTATTCACTTGCAGTTAAAATCAAAATATACTTACTCTAACAGACGAGATTTGACATGAGTAAGCCTAATACTGCATTTAAGCTGATCTTAAAAAGTGCCTTCTTGACCTTAATGCTCTCCTGTGTTGCAAGTGAGCTTTGTGGCAGAGATTTTGTGCTTACAGGTCTTATTAAGGAATTTTTGAGCCTTTTATTTATCTCAAATAATGGACAAGGGGAAGTGATTAGGCATGGAGCTACGCTCTCGTGGCTAGGATCAGATATAGCACAATCCTCACTGACTATAATTTTGTGCCTTACTCTATGTGTACTAATGTTCAAGGCTACCTTCATAAATCTATTGGCATTGGTCTTCAAGATTTTTAAAAGAAGCAAGGATACTCAAGATCTTCCAACGGTAAATTTTGACAGTGAAGCTTTGTTTGAGCACGGCTTTAGTTCAAGTAAAAACGATCCCGCCACTAATTTAGGGGGCAATCAATATGGCAACCAAGAAAAATAACCAAAAAACTCTTGAAAATTCATTGAATCAAAGCTTAATTGAGCAGGAGTTATTAATACTTGGCAAGGATAGCGCTGAAAGCTCTGCGCAAGATCCGCTAAAGATTTTTGAGCAGGGCGCCAATTATCTTAAGCAAGGCCGCGATACTGATGAAAAGCAGCTCAAAGCAAAATGTTACATCTTTGCATGCTTCTACTTTTATTTAGCTCAGTATTATGATGTTCCCAATGCCCGCAGTATGCGCCTTGAGGCTCAAGGAGAGATGGCTGCCGATTATTTTGATAGCAAATATAAAGACATACTTTGTGGAAAAGGCGAGCTTGGTCTTCAGGAGGCTAGGGATTTTATTCCAGCAGTGCTACAAAGCTATATTGAGTTTTCCAAAAATTGCTTTATCAAAGATGTGGGCATAGCCCCTTATCTTGTTCCATCTCATATTTTAGGAGCCTTTCAGACTGCCTATGAATCAGGCTTTGCCTTTGATCATGGAGTTGATCCTGATGATAGTAAGCAGGAGCTTGATCCTATTGAGTTTGTAGCACAGTCGTTACATCGTTCGCAAGGTCTTGATTGTGAGGAATTTGTAGGTGAGGATCTTGCTAGTTTCTTGTTATGGAGCTTTGATAGAACTCCTGATAAGGCAGGCTTTGCTAAGGATATCTTCGGCATGCCAGCAGAATGTGCTTATTTAGTTGGTATGAGCTATCTTGAAGGCAAAATTATCCCTCGTGACAAGATCCAAGCTTGCAGATTCATAAGATATGCCATGCTCACCGGATCTCCTAGAGCATGTCTTGCGTGGGCGGTATATTTTGAGGGCTTTGGTTATCGTCAGCAAAATAATACCAATCAGGATTTGTTAGAAGACTATAGTATTGATCTTTTTCATGGTCTGCTACTTTGTGCCTTGCCTAAAAATAGTGAGCTTGTGGAGCATATAAATTCTTTAAGTTTAAGAGGCTTTAATGAACACGATGGCATCAATATTCAGTGCTCATTGATGTACTCGTTATCCATGATCTTAGCTTTTAGAGCTTTAAGACTTAACTGCGCTCCAGAAGAGCCGTCTGGGGATGCCGTTCTCAATCTGTTTTGTCTTATGTTGAATCTTTATCATAAGGATCCTGAGGCAGAAGAATATCTAAGGTGTGCCTTAGCTTGTCTGTTCTTTGTTTATCGTGAGGAGGATGTGTATGCCTTAAGGCTAGGAGTTGCTACATCTTTCTTCATTAACAAGGTCCCGAGGAGAAATTCTAGGGTAACTGAGCCTTATCTTGTGATTCAGGCACTACTTGAGCCCTTGCTAGAAAAAAAATCTGAGCTTGCGCAAAAGATAGTTTGCTATGTTCCAATGGATACTACGGAAAAATTTATCAATAAATCCCTACAGGATCTTGCCAAGAAAAATAATGCCAGCGCTTTGTTTAAGCTTGCAACCGAGCAGTTCTATAACGGCAAGATGGGGTACGATACCTTTACAAAGCTTGCCGAGCTTGGCCATCCGGTATCTCAATATAATGTTAGCTTGAATTATCAGACTGGCGCTGTCTCAACTCAGGATGCGCTTAATTTGGCAATGAAATCGTTAAGATCAGGCATTCCTATGTCCTTCTATACGATTTACGACCTTTTGAAAAATTCCAAAGATATTGTTGAGCGACAACTAGCATATACCTGCTTGCGCTATGCTGCTGAATTTATTTTGCCTAAGACCTCAGCGGACGAGCTTAACAAGGCTAAAGGGGAGCAACGTTATAAACCTCTGCCCTTTATGGTGGTCTTGGATGAAATTGAGAAAAATGCTGCCAATGATCCTACCTGTGCTGTATTCTTAGGTACCTTATATGCTCATGGTAATGTCATGCCTCATGATCAGTATAAGGCTATGACCTATTTTCGTCAGGCAGTATCCTTTGGAGATCTAATATCCATTAGCGAGCTTTCAACTGTTTATGGCGCCACTTGGTCGGTACCTGATAAAGGCTATATATTATCAAGCATGCAACATGCGCTAGATATCATGTCACGTTTTGGAATAGGTGCACAAAAGAATAGCGGTTCTAATAACGGAGCTATTGCACATCGTTTGGCCAAGAAGCTATATGAAGCACTAAAAAATGGTAATACCTGGCTTGAAAAAAATATCTTTGATAGGGCAAGGGATGATGCTGTATGGAGTGTTTTTAATATTAAAAATAGTGCTCCGGTAGCTAGCAAGAAACATGCGGCGCTTTTCTTTGATTCAAGCTCTGAAGAGCTTTTAAATATTTATGCCGAGGATCAAGCGGTATTGTATATGCGAGATGAGTTTACTATAAGCTCAGATAAGCGCGCACTTGAGCTATTAAAGATCGTGGCAAATGTTCATGATGAAAGTTATGAAAAGCGTATGACTGAGCTAAAAGTGCTATTGAGCTTGCGTGGCAGTGCAGGTGGCTTGGTAGATAGCATTAGCGATGATATTCTGCACGGTGCCAATTGTGACTCTTATTTATGCCACGCACTTTATGTAACTGATTTAAGGCCTTTAGCTTCTAATCATCTTGAAAAAAATGATGACACGCTGACAAAGCCTCAAGCTAAGATCCAAAATACTAAAAAGAAGGAACCGTCTGTGCAAGAAGTGGACGATGGTTTTCTTGATTTCACCTCTTTAGACTAGGTGTAGGGAACATTTATGCAATATTTAATTAGAGTTGCTCTAGAGGGAACATCTCTGTGGCGTCTCGATGCTGTTGATGGAAAGGCCGATCTTGCTCATATTGCAGCGCTGATCTGTGCATCGTTTGGTTATAAGGCAGGCCATGATGAGTTTTTGTTAGCTGATAATACTTATACTGCAGGCCACGGCGGTGAGGTTTTAAATCCTTCAGAACTTGTATCTTTTGAAAGCCTTATCAAGGATGCTCCTAGCTTTATTTTTACCCATACCTTAGATAATGGTGCCAAGCTTAAGCATAATGTGCAGGTTATGCGTTGTGAAGAAAAGCTATTTTGTCTTCTTCCTTCGGTGATAGTAGGCTCAGGCTGTGTAGATTTTGATGGCGATTACTCATTAGATGCTATGCAGGAGTATGCCGATCGCGACGAGAATTTAACCTTAGACATCAAAAATGCCACCTCGGCCATGCGTGCTATAGGATCAGTTCGTGCTGATGTGAATGGGGCTATAGTAAGCTCAGGGGCGCCAAATTTAAACTTTAAGAGCATTTAACCCAATTTCCTATTATCTGCATGCAAGATGGCGCTGTCGACTTGCCATTTGCATGCGGACTTTTCTAATGTTCAAGCTTTGTTAGTTTAGCCTGTGCTCTCTCTTGCCTAATTTTTGCAAAAATCTTAGTGCAAAAAATGCAATACATTATCGTCTTTATTCTAGATTTTGCTTGACACCCTAAGTAAAAGCTACATAATAGCGCCATTAGTACAAGACAGAACCACTGTATCTTGTAGCTAACAGGAACTACCACTATCCTGTTACTCCAAATTTATTAGGAAGATTGGCTCTGCTTTTGAGGGAACATCTCAAGGCTTGATCCAAAAATATTTTTAATTACATCAAAGTTACATCATGGATCATAAGATCCGGAGTTACAAATGACAGGAAGTTTGCTTTTATGCATTGCGCTGGCGTACTTTGTTTGCGCATATTTTGGCTACGGCGGATATTTAAAGCGCATTTTTAAGGTTGATCCTAACCGTCCTACTCCTGCAAAGACTGAATACGATGGCATCGATTTTGTGCCTACTCCTCGTATTGTGCTTTTTGGTCATCACTTTGCATCAATTGCAGGTCCTGGTCCTATCGTTGGACCTATTATGGCTGCCTATTTTGGTTGGCTCCCGGCTTTGATTTGGATCCTTGTTGGTTGCGTCTTTGTCGGTGCCGTTCATGATTTTGCCGCCTTGGTTATTTCCGTGCGTAATAAGGGACATTCAATTTCCTTCGTGATGGAAAAAATGATGGGCTTTTCAGGTCGTCAGCTTTTTGTAGGTTTCTGCTTTGCTTGCTTAATTTTGGTGGTGGCAGTATTTACCAATATGATTGCCGGCATGTTTGTTAAGGTTCCAGCAGTTGCAACTGCCTCCTTAGCCTTCATTGCCATGGCACCTTTGTTTGCCTATTGCACCAACAAATTAGGCTTCCGTCTAAAGAGTGTTTCCTTTGTCTTTATACCCTTGGTGTTTTTATCAGTACCATTTGGCAATGTTTTCCCTCTTGATTTGCAGACTATCTTTAATACCGATGCCCATAACGCGCAGTTAATTTGGACAGGAATATTAGCAATTTATATTCTTTGCGCTTCTGTATTGCCAGTTCAATGGTTACTACAGCCTCGCGACTATATGAATTCCTTCCTGCTCTACGGTACCTTGATCCTAGGCTTCGTGTCCATTTTGGCCTATTCCCCTGATATCAATATGGAGGCCTTCAAAGGCTTCCATGCTATCACCGCAGATGGCAATATGAGTGCGCTTTTCCCAACTCTGTTCATCTTTATTGCTTGTGGTGCTTGCTCTGGTTTCCATGCATTAGTGGCCTCAGGTACTACCTCCAAGCAAATTAAGAGTGAGTCTGACATGATCCCTGTAGGTTATGGCTCTATGTTAGTTGAGGGTGTATTAGGAGTTATGTCGCTAGTTGCAGTTATGGCAATGGCCCCAGATCAGTTTCAAGAGCTTGGCAAGAATCCTGTATTAGCCTTCTCAACTGGTGTGTCTCATTTTTCAGAGGTTTTAGGTCTTGATGTTAAATATGCTATGGTCTTCCTATCCTTAGCAATTTCTGCTTTCATGATGACCTCTTTAGATACTGCGACCCGCTTAGGCCGCTTCTTAGTGCAGGAATTATTCCTCCCTCGTGCTAGCAAAGATGAGCTTGATCACTCTGATGCTCCTAAGGTTCAGATGGGCTTAGTTCGTGCTGTTTTAACTAATAAGTATTGGGCTTCAATTTTCTTTGTGGGTATCTCAATGCTGATGGCCCTATCTGGTGAGGCTGCTGCCTTGTGGCCAATCTTTGGTGCCTCCAATCAGTTGATGGCCGGTCTTACCTTCCTAGTAATTACCTTGTGGTTACTGTCTAAGCAGGTAAACTGGATCATAGCTTTCATCCCTATGGTCTTAATGATGGTGATGTCTCTTTGGGGTATCTTCCAGGTGATCGATCAGCAGTGGGGACAAAATTATGTCTTGGTGTCTACCGGTATTTTGCTTTCAATTGCTTCAATTTTGATGGTGTTGCTGGGTGTTTCCATTATTTCCCACCACTTAAGATCTCACTTTGCAGGTAAATCCTCTGTTACTAAAGAGATTAACTAGCCTTAATTTATATGCTAAGTTTAGGCCTCCTTTGGGAGGCCTTATTTTTTAGGATAGAATGATAAAAAAGCAACTAGGGATTAAATAATAATGACCGCTATTGATGATGAACAGCTAAAAGACAGTGCTCAATACGACAATGTATTTTATAAGACTCCCTCTGAAATAGGACTTGCAAGACATGGAGTACCTGATGGTTATGAGCTTATAGCCAAATCACCAAAGCCCATAGTGCGTGAGGCTAGACTCTTATCTCAAGCCAAATATAAGCTTGCCAAGGCCTGTGAGCAGTATGGCGCTAATGTCGTCATGGACTTTAAAGACAGCGAATTTATCAGAAACTCCATCGGCTTTTCCTTTGCTATGCATAGAGTACAGGGCTATCCTGCGGTGATGGCTTTTGAGAGTGAAAATGGTACCTACACGCGAGGAGAGCTTGAAGCTAAATTAAAGTTAGATGAAATCGAAGCTGATATTGAACGTATGCAAAGTGTAAAAAGAGGGGGCTTTATTTTAAAAATTTTTGGCGCCATGATGATTTTAGTCTTCTTCGCAGGTTTTATTCTCTCCTTGTTTCAGGGCAATTGAGCATCTTCGTTTATTTTCTCCAAGCTTTCTATGCAAAAAATTTTGCAGTTTAAAGAATGCTGATGTAATATGCCTGTTAGCTTTAACTAACTAAGAAAATAGGTGCTATATGTTTTCAAAGATCTTGCTATACGCAATCATTGCGTTTGTGGCATTTGTAACCTTCATCGGCATTAAGAGAATGTTTCAGGTCTTTTTCGTTTCTGGAAGTTGCTGTAGCTCAAAAAAGGGCTTGGCTGCTAATTTAGGTAAAAACAAAAAGAGCTCAGACTGTGGCTGCGGTAAGGACGATTGCCCAAATAAGTGACTTTTTTATGATTTAAGTCTAAAATCATAGGGATCCAATTTAGCTCTTAAGCTGTTGGATGAGCGTTGCGATAATAATAATCATAATCTTAGCAAACGCTATTTTGCTCATTTTTAAGCGATCCTTTGAACATAAGGCCGTTTATTGGTTTTTAAATTTTGTTTAATGTCGCTAAGGTGTTGTTATCATAAAGCTATATACACCGTAAACTTGTAATAAAGCACATAAAACGATGCAAGAGAATGATAGATTTACCGTCGCAAGTCTAACCGATGAGACCTTGCGAAAGTTAGAGGCGAGCGGTCTGAGAATGACCGTACAGCGTCGCCATATAATTGAAATTTTAACTAGCAGTAATTGCACTTCTCCAAAAGAACTTTGGTATGAAGCAAAGCAATTTGTACCAGATCTCGGGATAGCCACCGTTTATCGCTTGATAAATCGTCTAGAGCAGATAGGTGTGTTATCTAAAAACCGTAATATTGGTATGCAGCCGGTAACGCCTACTTTGGGCATAATTACCGATGCTAGGGGAAAGCAAAAAAATTTTGCAGGCTCTCCTTTGGATTTGACAGAGCTCGTACGTGTGGGCCTTATTGCAAAGGGTGCCATCGGACACAACAATGCGAT
>CAVHVI010000029.1:0-16078 GCA_963639245.1 Bacteroidaceae bacterium | reverse complement strand
GGCTAACTCTTCAATAAGATCGGCAGAGTGCACAGTTGCATCGGTTATCGCACAGGAAAAAGTCTTTGCACTCATATCTGCAAGCTTATCCCTATGCAAGGCAAAATCCTTAAGGGTGGAGGCTAGCTTTTCTGCCGTCAGTGCCTGCTGTGGCATGATCAAGGCTGCGCCCTTCTTTTCAAGGAAAGATGCGTTCTTAGTCTGATGATCATCAACTGCAGAGGGCAATGGTACGAAAATCGCAGGAATTCCCACACAGGCTACCTCCGCAACAGTTGAGGCACCAGCTCTGCAGATAATTAGATCATGCGTGGTAAAAGCCTTAGCCATATCACTTATAAATTCTGTAACCTCATATTTGGCATTACAGCCTGCATAGGCCCGCTGTGTTCTAGCCAAATGCCCACCACCACATTGATGAGTAATGGCAATATCCTCAGCGTTCAATAGCTTACACGCCTTAGGCACAATCTCATTTAGAGCCTGCGCACCTAAGGAGCCTCCTACTACCAAAAGCTTCAAAGGACCTTCATTAAAGCTACGCTTGCGATTAAAAAGTGCGGTAATTTCAGCACGCACTGGATTGCCCACAGTGCGTACCTTTGATCCGCTAAAGGCTCCAGGAAAGCCTAATAAAATAACCGAGGCTATTTTAGATAACAGTCTATTGGTAAGGCCTGCAGCTGCATTTTGCTCATGAAGCACGATGGGGATACCCAAAAGCTTAGCAGCAAGTCCACCAGGTCCTGAGGCATAGCCACCCATGCCTAGCACCACATCTGGCTTAAATTTTTTCTCAACGCTTAAGGCCTGTAGCACGGCACGCATTACCATAAAGGGCGCTGTAAGCTTGGCCTTAATACCGTTACGTCTAATGCCCCTTACATTGATATATTCAATAGGGAAGCCGGCCTTAGGCACAAGCTTTTCCTCCATGCGGCCACGCGTTCCCAACCACAGGATCTCATGTCCGCGGGCTTGAAGTTCACGGCCAATAGCGATAGCAGGAAACACATGTCCACCAGTGCCTCCGGCCATGATCAATATCTTCTTACCCATTTTTCTTTTCCTCAGTATTAGCAACAGGCTCTGAGTAATCTATCTTTCCGTGCCTTTTTTCAAAATCGATACGCAGCAGAATGCCTATTGCTATACAAAATACGATCATCGATGAGCCACCAAATGAAACTAACGGTAACGTCAAGCCCTTGGTAGGTAATCCACCTGCGGCGACACCAATGTTAATGGTGGTTTGTAAACAAAACCAAACTCCTATGCCGGATGCTAAGAAGCCTTGGAAAACAGGAGCCTTACGCAAAATGCTAAAACCTAGGATCAAAGCCTTAACTACGATAATAAACTCCAGCAAAATGACCACACACATGCCGATAAGGCCCAACTCTTCACCTAAGATTGCGGTGACGAAATCGGTATGTGCCTCAGGAAGATAGCCTAACTTTTGTAGCGAATTACCAAGGCCCTGACCATATAGTCCGCCACGACCAAAGGCCATTAGAGACTGAGTTAACTGATAACCTGTACCGAACTGATCAGCCCATGGATCTAGAAAAGAGGTTATACGAGCCATACGATATGGTGAAGTTACAACCGCGCCGGCCACAGCTATACCAACAAGAATTGAAGTTGCTATATAGTAGATAATAGGAGCACCTGCTATCCACAAAATGGCAAAGCACAGACTGACAACCACTATCAAAGATCCAAGATCAGGTTGCTTTAAGAGCAAAAAAGCTATTAACATGATTAAACACATAGGTTTAAAAAAGCCCTTAAGCTTACTCCTAACCTCATCCATTTTGCGCGAAACAAAGGATGATATATATATGAGCCAACAAACCTTTAACAGCTCAGCAGGTTGCAAATTAAATATTCCCAAGGGGAGCCAACGCTTAGCACCATTAATACTTCGGCCAACGACGAGTACAGCAATAAGCATCAAGACCACGATCACCATGAAAACGAATGCCCCGTTCTCAAGCTTTTTGGTGGAAATGGTTAATGCCAACATTCCTGCTGTTACCGCAATTCCCATTGACATGACATGCTTTTTTAGCAGGAAGAAACCATCGTTGTAGAGATTAGTTGACTCCATGATGGAGGAAGTGGCAATGAGCACCACACTTGTCATTAGCAACAACAAGGCGGTAATGAAGAGAACTCTGTCATAGCCTACTTTATCTTTTTTCAAAGCCTCCATCTGCATTTTTACCCTCGACTAAAATTCCTTAGCCATAGCTTGAACCATGGAAACAAATTGCTCACCACGATCCTCAAAGCCATTGAATTGATCAAAGGAGGCACAAGCAGGAGATAACAGCACTGCCTGACCATAGACTGCATCCTCCTTAGCACGTTTCAAAGCCTCAGCCATATTGGGCACATCGATACAAAGCTTATCATCTAAGGCTAAGATCTTGTCCTTATCCTTACCAAAGCAATATACCTTGCTAACCTCTTTACCCAAATATTGCTTTAATGGAGTAAAGTCCTGTCCCTTACCAAGGCCGCCTGCAAGCAAAATGATGCCTTGCTCATGACGTCCTGCAAGACCTTCAATGGCCGCCTGAGCTGAGGCTACATTAGTGGCCTTAGAATCGTTATAGAAGCGAACTCCCTTAATATCAGCAACCATCTGGCAGCGATGCGGGAGGCCTTCAAAGCTTCTTAAGGCCTGTAGCTGAGCCACACGATTAATGCCAATATCCGCCACATCGCAAAGAGCCATACAGGCTAGAGCATTCAACTCATTATGTACGCCACAGATCTTCATCTCGCGCACATTTAACACCTTCTCACCCTTTACTCCGAGGAAGGTTTCACCACCATTTTCAACTATGCGCCCATAGGAGATAGCATCTGCTCCAAAGGAAACTGCTTTAATATCATTAAAGGGAGCCGTACGACGATCAGCACGATTTACTACCGCGCCTTCGGCATTGATAAAGATACGCTGCTTGGCACGAGCATATTGCTCGATATCACCGTTATAGCGATCAAGATGATCCTCAGACACATTTAAGATAGTGGCAGCCTTAAGCTTTAAGCTCTTGGTAGTTTCAAGCTCAAAGGATGAAAGCTCTAGGATATAGAGATCTACACTAGGATCGAGAATATCAAATACGGGGATACCAAAGTTAGCACCAGCAACAGCCTTAAGACCTGCACATTGAGCCATAACGGTGGTTAAGGCGGTAACCGTCGATTTGCCATTTGAGCCAGTTATACCAATAACCGGAACATTCACCTCACGGGCAAAAAGCTCAACATCACCTACTACCTCAACGCCATTCTTCTCGGCTGTAACGATTTCCTCACGATAGGCACTCACACCTGGTGCTAGCACTATCATGTCATACTCTGAGAGCACCTGAGATGAAAGCTGTCCTAGACGCACCTCTATTCCTGAGGGTAGCTCTGATAGACGCGGTGGCTGCTGGCGAGTATCGAAAAGAGTAATTTTTTTAAGATCATGACGCAGCAAATAACGTAAACAGGACAGATTAGATACGCCCAAGCCTACAACAGCGATTTTCTTACCGTTTAAAGCAGAGTTCATTATTCTTCTCCGATTTCACTAGCGCATTTTCAAAGTAATTAAGCCAATTAAAACCAAAACTATGGTAATGATCCAGAAACGAGCCATCACTCGTGGCTCAGGCCAACCGCCCTTTTCATAATGGTGATGCAAAGGGGCCATGCGGAAGATGCGACGTCCGCGCATCTTATAGGATCCAACCTGCAAAATTACCGACAAGGTTTCCATCACAAAAATACCGCCCATGATAAAGAGCAGGATCTCCTGACGAATAAGTATAGAAATAACTCCAAGACCTGCTCCTAAGGCCAAAGATCCCACATCACCCATAAAGATTTCAGCAGGATAGGTGTTGTACCACAAAAAGCCTAATCCAGCGCCGACTATAGCCGTGCAAGCCATAGTAAGCTCAGCAGCCTTTGGAACATAGGGAATATATAGATACTGAGCAATATAGACATTTGAGGTAGCCCAAGCAACAATTCCTAAGCCTGCAGCTACTGTTATAGTGGTGATGATTGCCAAGCCATCTAAGCCGTCAGTTAGATTTACCGCATTAGATGAACCAGTTAATACCAAATAAGCCAAAGGAATAATAAGGAAGCCTATGTTGGGCATAAAATCCTTAAAGAAAGGCACCACAAAGGTTGTCTCCTGCACACTCTCAGCACTGCCATAGATAGCGCAGGCAACTCCCAAGGCTACGATAGATTGCCAAAAATATTTGTATTTTGCGCGCAATCCATGGGGATCATGACGTACTACCTTTAAGTAGTCATCGGCAAAACCAATTAAGGCATAAGCTACCAAGGTAATGATTGCATACCAAACATAAGGGTTATCAAGACGGCACCATAGGAGCATGGTGATCACAATCGTACCTATGATAAGCACTCCACCCATGGTGGGGGTACCTTGCTTTTTAAGATGAGTCTGCGGACCATCATCACGTACTGGCTGACCAAAGTGCAATACATGAAGATAATTAATAACCTTTGGTCCTAAGGCCAAGGAAATACCCAAGGCCGTAAACAAAGCCATTACTGCGCGGAAGGTCAAATAACCAAAAATTCTCATGGGGTCGACGTAATTTGACAACCACTCAGAAAGTAAAACTATCACAACGTCTCTCCTGATTGTATTAATGCGTTGTTTATAAGATCCATATGCATAGCGTGTGAGCCCTTAACTAAGAAGCTTGCATAGGTGTTTGATGATGCAAGCTCTAAGGCAGCCTTGATAAGCGCTTCATGAGACTCAAAGTGCACCGCTTTTGCCCCAAAGGCCTTGCAGCTATGCTCACTTAAGCGACCTAAGCACCAAAGCTCATCTACGCAGAGTTTGGCATGAGCACCTACCTTTTCATGTAGGGCTATAGCCTCAGATCCAAGCTCGCCCATATCCCCAAAGATAAATACACGGCGACCTTCACCTTGAGCTAGCACATCAAGGGCTGCTATCACGGAATTGAAAGAGGCATTATAGGCATCATCAATTAAGGTAAAGCCGGCAAACTTTTTAACACAAAGACGTCCAGCCATTGGTCTATAGGACAAAAGTCCATCCTTGAGCATGGATACCTCTGCACCAGCCTTTAAGGCTAAGGCACAGGCGGCAGCGGCGTTCATGGCGTTATGAGCGCCAAGCAAAGGAAGATTTACTGCAAATTCATAGCCTTGAGCTTTAAGGCTACACTCCACCCCATCAAGCGTGGTCTTTATATTGCTAACCTTAACAAAATCGTCATCAGCTAAGCCAAAGGTAATGAGACGCCCATCTTGAAGCTCTTTTTTAAAATCGCTTTTCCACGCATCAATCCAATTTGAAGCAGAGGGCACAATACCAATACCGCCACGTGAGAACACATCCTGCAGGATCTCTGATTTTCCAAGATATACTCCACGCAAAGAGCCAAAGCCCTCGATATGCGCAGAGCCTGCATTATTGATTAATGCCACCTCAGATCCTACAAACTCACAGGTGCGAGCAATATCCTGCGGATGACTTGCCCCCTGCTCAATTACTGCAAATTCAGTATCCTGCTCTAGATTTAAAAGAGTAAGCGGTACCCCTACATCGTTATTAAAGTTACCGGCAGTCGCTAAGGTCTTGCCCTTTTTTGCCAAAATTAAGGCTGTAAGCTCCTTTACCGTGGTTTTTCCACAAGAACCAGTAAGGGATACTATTTTTGCTTTACTTTGATCGCGCACTGCCTTGCCGGCCAATCCCAAAAGACGCAAGGTATCAGAGCACTTTAAAATGGCTATATGCTTTTGCTGACACAAATTCTTAATTGAGTCATCAAGCTCTTTTGATACTCCAAGCGCCACCGCACCGCCATCTATGGCCTTGTCTAAAAAATCATGACCATCAAAGCGCTCGCCTTTTAAGGCTATAAAAAGTGCACCAACTGCTTTGCGAGAATCAGTGGTAACGGCCTCAATACAAAGATCATCACCGCTTAATACACCCTGAGCACTATTACAGAGATCTTTTAATTGAAAGGGGATCATTTGAGATGAACTCCTAAAAGCTCTGCTGCTATTTCTCTATCTGAGAAATGAATGGTCTCATCTTTAAAGATCTGATAATCCTCATGTCCCTTGCCGGCAATCACTATGCAATCATCTTGAGTGGCATGCGCAAAGGCCCAATCTATAGCCTTGCGTCTGTCGACAATAAACTCACAGTTTTGAGCACTGTTAACACCATATTGCATATCCTTTAATATGGCCTCAGGATCCTCGGTGCGCGGATTATCAGAGGTAAAGATTGCAGTATCGGCAAAGACTGAAGCCTTAATGGCCATAATTGGACGCTTGCCCTTATCGCGATCACCACCGCAACCTAGAACGATGAAGATATGTCCCTTAGGATGATGCTCACGACATGCCTTTAATACCTTCTCTACGCCATCTGGAGTATGAGCATAATCAACTACGATCGAAGGCTTATTATCGGCTCTAAAGCATTCCATACGACCAGTTACGGGCTTGAGTGTTTTGGAGGCCTTAATAAGGCTGTTAAAATCAAGATCGGTGCTTAACAACATAGCTAAGGCACAACCATAGTTTTCGGCGTTAAAGCTTCCAAGCAGAGGTAAGACAAAACGCGTCTTGTTGCTGTGATAGCTAACCGAAACATCGATGCCGTTCTTGAGGAACTTATTAATTTCCACGAAAACACTATTTTGACGTGGATTTGAAATAAATGTTCCACATCTATAGCCTAGGATCTTAGTGCCTACGATTTCATTCAAAAGACGCAAGCCATAAGTGTCCATTTCGTTAATGCTCATGGGGAGATCATTTAAAAAGAGCTGCTTTTTAGCCTGGTAATACTCTTCCATAGTGCCGTGATAATCCAAGTGATCACGGGTAAGATTGGTAAAGCCTACCGCCGCAAACTTAATTCCTTCGATACGCTTTTCACAAATACCAATTGAGGATACCTCCATCGCAACATAGCTTGCTCCGGCCTTGACCAAATCATAGAGACAACGCTGTAGCGCGAGGCTATCTGGAGTAGTATTTGCACTCTTTTGCAAATTAGGCAGGAAGCCGGTGCCTAAGGTACCAATCACTGCACATTTATAGCCTAGGTTATTTATGATCTGTGCGAGCATCCAGGTGGTAGTTGATTTACCATTGGTACCAGTTACTCCAAAAACCTGAATAATTGATGAGGGCTCACCATAAAACCAATTGGCAAGCTTGCCAAAGCTACGACTGCTTGAGAGGGCAAAACCAGGAATAGTGACTCCCTCTAATTGCGCATCAGTTGGTGCTTGCTTTTCCTTATATATATATGCAACCGCACCACTATCCTGAGCCTTTTTAATATAAGCACGACCATCTGCATGTAAGCCCTTGATGGCTACAAAGATATCGCCCTTTTGTACCTTACGTGAATCGCTTTCTAGGTATTCAAAGCAAGGATTATCCTCACCACCTACAAAGGCTGATGCTTCAATATTGGTTTTAAAATATTTGTTGAGCTCGCTTAATGAACGCATAGCTTAATTCTTCTCTTTAAGACTTCTATCAGGCGGTACATTATACAGTTGCAGGGCACGCGACATAACATCGCGGAAAACAGGGCCTGACACCGTACCACCATAAAACTTACCCGCCTTGGGGTTCTTCATCACTACAACTAAGGAAAAGCGGGGATCGGACAAGGGCGCAAAGCCTGCGAAGGTACCGATATATGAATTACCATAGCCACCACGCTCAGCCATCTTGGCAGTACCAGTTTTACCACCTACACGATAACGCTCAATGGCCGCACGACCACCGGTACCCTCGGCAACTACCGTTTCCAAGGCTGATACCATGCGGCTTACATCCTTAGTAGCGGCCGCCTGAGTACCTTCAGGCGCCTTAGACAAACGTAAAATGGAAACAGGCAGACGCACACCATTATTGGCAAGCGTGGCGTAGGCTGAGGCAAGCTGCAAATTAGTTACCGCTACACCATAGCCAAAGCCTAAGGTAGCTACATCAATTTCAGCCCAGAATTTACGTCTATCATTGAGACGTCCACTATTTTCACCAATGATGCCAGACTCGGTCTTATTACCAAAGCCAAAACGATGTAGCATTTCCATAGTCTTAGTAGGCCCCATGGCCATGGAAATATGAGCCATACCGGTATTTGAGGAGTACTTGATGATATCAAGCAAGGTGCCTTGATTCATCGCATGGCTATCACGCACTACCTTGCCATCAACCTTAAAGGGACGGCAGTCGTATACCTTATTCCAATTTGAAGCACCAGCCCCCAAGGCTGCCAAGGCAACAATTGGCTTTAAGGTAGAACCTGGCTCAAAAATATCCGTCACCGCACGATTTTTGGCGTTAGAGGAGTCAAAGGATTCTCTTATATTAGGATCGAATGATGGATAGGACACTATCGCCATCACCTCACCAGTTTTGACGGACATCAATACTGCCGTACCACTGTCAGCCTTATTTTCCTCAACGGCCGCGGCTAATTTTTCATAGGCATAGCTTTGCAATCTTAGGTCAATTGACAACATAAGATTACCGCCTTGGATCCCCTTTTTCTTAATATCTAGGTTTTCAATCACGCGTCCAAAGCGGTCTTTATTAGCCATTCTTGAGGATGCTGAGGAGGTTAAATAACGATTGAAGCTTTGCTCAATACCATATATACCAACTCCATCACCATTTAGAATTCCTACTAAGGGAGCGCAATCTGCACCGGTGGGATAATTACGTCTATAGCTGTCACCAAGTAATATTCCATCCTTTCCTAAGGCTTTTAATTCCTTGGCCTTACTCTCATCAAGATAACGCTTTAAATGGACAAAACGCCGCTTGGGATCGATGGTTTTAGTCTTAAGCTCGCGTACGGGGATTTCAAGAATATCGGCGATCCTTTGCATAGTTTCTTGATCGCTATAAACCCCTGACTCATGTAAAACTTTAGGATCAGCATCCACCGTCTTTACTGGAATAGAAATAGCTAGGATCTCACGGTTTCTATCCATGATTAGGCCACGAGGAGGTTCGTAATGATAGCTTCTCATCACGCGCGCATTACCCTCTGCTAGCAATTTTTCTGGGTGCAGCACTTGGATCCAGAGTAATCTTCCCACAAGGAAGCCAAAGCATAAGAACACAACGAACCAAACCGCAACGATTCGGAACATTCCTGCCCTTAGAGGATTAGTTATTTGGCGTGATTTAAACATGAGCTAACGATCAAGAACGACGACAACCTCAGCCTCGGTTTGGGGCTGAAACATTCCAAGATTAGTGACCGCAGCCTCACGAACTAAGGATTGCTTTTCAAGACCTTCCTTCTTTGCAAGCAAGCCAAACCATTCATTTGATAGATCATCATTAGTCTCAGCAAGCTCATTTAACTGAGAGGTGATGGCTTGAGTTTGCTGAACTTGATTGATCCTAAACACGGCAAGAGCACATAGAGCAATACACAGCAAATAAAAATAAAAGTGATGCACCACATCAGACACAATACAGCGCAACAGCGGACGCTGCCTAGCGTGTCTGGCATATTCATAGTTAGACGTAGCCGCAGGTCCGTAGTTTTTAGGCGGATCTGTAATATCTAAATGATACTCTTGTACCTGAGTTTTCTCAGGAGCGTCTGCAGGTTTTACTTCTGTTTTTGGTTGAAGTTCTTGTTCCTCGGCATCATCAAGCTCATATTGTTGGTCTAAGGCTGCTGCACTTTGCATCTTTATTAATTCTCTTAAGCCGTGTGGCCACTCTTAAGGTGGCACTACGAGAACGAACGTTCCTTTCAAGCTCCTCCTGTGAGGCCTTAATTGGTCCGCCCACCGGCTCCATAGTTGCTGTAGCAAGGCGCAATTTTTCAGTCTCTTCAAAGGTCATAGGCAGTCCCTTAGGGATCTCAGGACCTTGAGAGGCTTTTTTAATAAAATTCTTAACTATTCTGTCTTCAAGAGAATGGAAGGTGATCACGCAGAGGCGACCATTCTCATCAAGCACCGACACGGCACCATCTAGTGCCTGTCTTAATTCGTCAAGCTCACTGTTTACGGCGATGCGCAACGCTTGGAAACAGCGAGTAGCTTTGTGTTTATGCAATGAAGGCCCTGGGATCACGCGCTCTAAAAAGGATGCAAGCTGTAAGGTAGTGGTAAAGGGCTCTTTTTCACGATCCTTTACAATGGCACTAGCAACCTTACCTGCAAAACGCTCATCTCCATACTCCTTGAAGATGGCGGCCAGCTCATTTCTATCCCAGGTATTTACGAGATCAGCTGCGGTCTGTCCCGTAGTATTATCCATACGCATGTCCAAGGGGCCGTCGCGGTCAAAGGAAAAACCACGCGTGGCATCATCTAATTGTGGAGATGACACCCCTATGTCCATCAATATTCCGTTTACCTTACCTGCAATTCCTAATTCTTCACAAACGGTGAGAATTTTTGAAAATGGTGATTTAACGATCTTAAATCTAGGATCGTTAATTTCTGCTGCAGCTAGGATGGCCTCAGGATCACGATCCAAAGCATACAAACGACCGTTTTCCCCAAGGCGCTCTAAAATTTTTCTTGAGTGCCCACCTCTTCCAAAGGTTGCATCCACATAGATACCATCCTCAACGATATGAAGACCGTCTAGCACCTGTGTAAGCAATACTGGAATATGTGAAAAAGCCATAATTAAAGTTTTAATGCACTCAATGCTTCGTGATTTGAGAAATCAGCAAGGCTCTCCTTTAGGAGCTCCTCATCACTGCTTCTTTGAGCAGCTAAGACATCCTCAGACCACAGTTCAAATTTATTGGCAAAGCCGATTAATACGGCTTTATGCTCCAAATTTGCTGCTTTACGCAGTTCTGGAGGCAATAGGATGCGATTTTGCGAATCAGGCTTTAGACATACCGCACTACCTAAAATCATGCGTTGCACTGCACGCGCAACCTTATCTGCAAGAGTAGGTAAGGTGCTAAGCGACTTAACAACATCTTCCCATTGCGTTGCAGGGTATATCCAAAGGCAAGGCTCGGTTAGCGAGCGCGTAATAGTGATCTCCCCATCACATTCATCACTCAACAGTCGTCTATAACGTACTGGCATAGCAAAGCGCCCCTTATCATCTAAGGAGATCTCGCTTGAGCCACTGAGTAACAAACTGGAGGGCATCTAAAACGCAGTTTCCACTATCTTCCACTTCCTGCCACTTTACCTGCAAAGTTTACAGAAATGAAGCCTTATTTGCAACAGATAACAGCAATAAAAACGTGATGCAAAACGCATAAATAAGCGCATTTAAGCACTGCAGAAAAAGTTAGGTGGGGGAAATTTAAGTTAGATGCTTACGGTTTAAAATTGCCCCCAAAAGAGAGGCTTTAGACTATATAAAAGAATGTAGCTTAAGGAGCTTTAGGAGAGCTTTAGGAGAGCTTTAGAAAGTATTGAAAATTGAGCCAGCCTGTAAGCCGAGTTCTGTTCTGCAATGCAGTGACAGTCATTCCTCTACACCTACGATCGCTCGCAGGTTCTAGCGATCAACCCGCCTCCGTGGTACGGACCGCACCAAAATGAAGGCCTATTTGATCTTGCTCCGGGCGGAGCTTGCCGTGCCCTGAAACATTACTGCTCAGGCGGTGCGCTCTTACCGCACCGTTTCACCCTTACCTAGCAAGCTAGGCGGTCTATTCTCTGTTGCGCTATTCGTGGGCTTGCGCCCCCCAGGCGTTACCTGGCGCCCTGTCCTATGGAGCTCGGACTTTCCTCCCCCGTGCAGTATGTCAAAGACACACACAACGGCAGCGACTGTCCGGCCGACTCGGGGCGCATTATAACATGAGATCTAAGCCTTTTTCGTAAGTGCGAGATCGTAAAGATCACGACGCCTTACTCCAGTAAGATCAGATAATACCGAAGATACGGTCTTAACTGAGTTATTTTCAAGCAAGGTAAACAAGGCCTTTTCAAGCTCAGGAGCTATTCCGGTATCCTCCTTGTTTACAGATCCAATAACCACAGCAAACTCACCCTTGCAACGCTCAGGAGCACCCTCCATAAATTCAGGAAGCTCAGATGCAGGCATACGATAGAAGGATTCAAAGGTTTTGGTCATCTCCCTGCATAGGGTTACATTATGCTCAGGAATGATCTCGGCCATAAGCTTGCAGGTAGCTAAAATGCGACGAGGAGTCTCATAGAAGATAGTGGTGCAGTCCTCATCTGCAATCTTAGCTAGGCAATCACGTAGCTCTTTATCCTTAACTGGGAAAAAGCCCATAAACTTAAATTTATCTGTGGGCAAGGCCGCAGCCTCTAAGGCTGTAATTACAGCACAAGGACCTGGCAAAGGCACAACCTTTACCCCTGCTTTGGCACACAAGGATACAACTCTAAAGCCAGGATCATTAATAAGCGGAGAGCCGGCATCAGAGATAAGTGCTACCGATCCGCCCTTGCTGACCTCATCAATAATTAAGGAGGCCTTTTGCTCTTCAACCTGATCGTAGCAGCTTACAAGATGGGCCCCAGAGATCCCCAGATGATCAAGTAAGATTTTGGAGTGCCTAGTGTCCTCCGCCGCAATTAAGGAAGCCTCCTTTAATACGCGTACTGCACGCAAAGTAATATCTTCTAGATTACCAATAGGAGTAGGAACGATATAAAGTGCACTCTCAAGCATGCTTTGCCCCTCAAAACTAAAAATCTCCGCTGATTATATCGTGCGTTGAAAGTCCATTCAAAATGATAAAATACTAAGATCAGATAGAAACGTCGCAACCGTGCGGCATATCTTCAGGAAATAGAAGATGGTCAACAAATCAAAATTAAGCCTTGCACTGTGCACTGTAATGACAGTGTGTGCCTTATCCCTAACTGGTTGCGGTACCTTAGAACCTACCGCTCAGGCTAATGATGCTCAGGCCTTTGGTCATTTAAGCAAGACTGCTGAGGAATATGCAGATCTCGCAGATAAATCAACAGACAACGGCCGTTTTAATGCCTTGATCATGCTTGCTCGTGCACAGATCTCAACAGGAGATGCTGAGGGAGCTTTAAAAACTGCATCCGAGCTTCATGCAAGTGCCAAGGACTCAATGCAAAATTCTCAGGCACTCATTATTGATGGTCTTATTCAATCACTCTCTGGTAATAGCAAGGCTGCCGCAGATACCCTTGCCAAGGTTAACGGCACGGTATTAAATGAAAATGCAGCTCGCTACTATTACCTATTAAATCTCAAGACCAACGAAAGACTATTTGCTAAGACCAAACAGGCAAAATATTTCAATCAGGCCTTTAATTCAGCAAGAAACCTCGTACCCTTAACTCAGGGCAATGATCGCCAAACCGTATGTCGCCGTACGGTCGACCTGTTGGAAAGTGCTGGAAATCAGGAGCTAGCCTCACGTGCATCCAAAACTGCAGATAGTATCGATAAGGGCTACTATGAGTTTGCGCTTGCTGATATGAGCTCCTCTAAAGATGCCAAGGCCAAGCTTTTTGCCTCATTTAAGCAAAAGTATCCTGATCATCCATTAAATATCTTAATAAGTGATTCCGATATCGCTGTTGCTAGTACGCAAAATGCACAGCCTAGTGCCCAGGCAAATGTAGCTTCTGTCGATGCCAAATCTGGTGCTAGCGTTCAAGCCGCAACTGCAGTAAATGTAGATCAAGGAGAGATAGTTCCAGTAAAGGCATCAGGTATCATCAATATTGCCGATGATGCCAAGGTTGCTGTATTACTACCTCTATCAGGTCGTTATGCGAACGCTGTTGGTGAGCCTGCAAGACTTGGTGTGATGTCTGCGCTTACTAATACCGGTGCACGATACAAGGTATCCTTCTACGATACCGCCAAGCAATCAGTATCTACCATAGTAAATACCCTAAAGAACAATGGTACGGCACTTATCATTGGACCTTTGTTAAAGCCTGAGGTGGCAGAGCTTAATCAAGCCGCCCCCAATATTCCGGTAATTGCACTTAATACCCCTGATGGCAATCGTCCTGCCAATGAGTGGTATTTTGATTTAGGTCCTGATTATGAGGGTGCCCTAGCTGCAGCTAAGATGAAGGCTGATGGCTTTAAGGCTCCAATTGTGATCTATTCTAACGATAAGAATTCAACTCGTGCCGCCGCCGCCTTTGCTAAGGCCTATGGTAATAAAGTTAAGAGCTGTACCATCAGCGATCCTGTACATGGCGACACTCAGGTTAAGCAATGCCCGCTTCAAGGAGCAGATGCTGCTTATATAGTGGGCTCAACCTCCGAGGCTGTAAACTATAAGGCCGGACTTCCAACTGAGCTTAAGGTATACCTTACCAATCAAAGCTTTGATGGTTTCAATAACTCAGGTCAGCAGCTAGCACTTCGTGGTGCCAAGATGGGTAATATGCCTTGGTTGCTTTCAGATAGTGAATTGAAAAATTCCTTGATGAAGACCGTGCCTAAGGCCAATGCCACCGCTCAGCGTATCTTCTGCGCAGCCTATGACGCAATATCTTTAGCTAAACTTATGCCAGAGCTTGCTAAGGATGACAAGGATGTGCTCCACGGCTTATCAGGAGATATTTCCTTAGGTCAAAACGGCCTTATTGAAACTGCGCCGTTATGGGTTGATTTAGGACAAATTAGAAACTAATTCTAAGCTTGATAATGATTGATCCCTGCCCTTGTGCAGGGATTTTTTTAATGCGTTAAGCTACCTATACTATCTGCATCCGTGATTTTGCGTAACACCCGACAAGGATTGCCCACGGCAATTACTCCATCAGGAATATCCTTGTTAACTAGGCTCTTAGCGCCAATAATGCAATTGTTGCCCACCTTAACCCCTGGTAAAAAGGTCACATCGGCGCCTATCCAGCAATTATCTCCAATGCAAACAGGCAGAGCCTTCTCTAAGCCCAAATTGCGCTCATGAGCAAGAGTTGGATGGATTGCGGTGTAAATTCCGCAGTTTGGTCCGACAAAGCAGTGATGCCCAATAGTGATCCCTCCGCCATCCATAAAATAGGCATTGTGGTTAACGAAAGTATCGTGTCCTATATGGCAATAGCAACCATAATCCGTAACAAAGGGGGAAAGGATCACACAGTTCTCCTCCATATGCGGAAGAAGCTTGTGCAAAATTTCGGCGCGCTTTTTAACATCTCTTGGGCAGGTAAGGTTTAGCTCAAAACAAAGATCCTCTGCAAACAAACGCTCATCAAGCAAATTTTTGTCATTATTGGCGTCATACCATAGACCTGCTTTCATTTTTTCAGCTTCAGTCACGATCAGCTCCGAGGGAAGAGATGTAATAAAATGATGTTGGAAATCAAAAAATTGGAGGGTAAAAAAGAAAAAAGACCGCCTCAAGCAGTCTCTTCTATTTGCTTCTGGTTGCGGGGAAAGGATTCGAACCAATGACCTTCGGGTTATGAGCCCGACGAGCTACCCCTGCTCCACCCCGCGACAAATTCTGGTGCGCATGATACGAGCCAAACTGCTATATGTCAAGCCCGCATGCAAAATATTTTTTCTTAGGCGTTTTTAACTGCTGAAAAAACAGAGTTCTCACCGCCGAAAGGATTAGGAGTATACATTTCTGCATCCCAATCGTTGTCATACTTAATAGTACCGTCAGGCATGGTGTAACGAAAACGATACTGATAGGAAGGCTTCTCACCTAAGGTTACAGTGATAGAGCCGCGGAAGGTGCCATTTTTCTGGGGCTTCATGGCAACAGGCTGCCAGCCATTGTGCTCACAAAGTAGATCGATCTGCTTTGCGTCCTGGGCAGCTTCTTTCTTCATATAGAAGGATACAGTTAACTTCTTTTCTTTAAATCTCTTAGAAACGCTCATTTAAATTCCTTCGTGCTAATGTTGAAAATCGATCAGAAAATCAATAAGTTGCACGATTAAAAAACACTAAAAAAGGCTTTCGCAGGCCTTTTGTCAGGGGTTATTGTACATGATATGGAGGAATTTAGCTTGGTAATTTTTACACATATACAAAAATTAGACTGCTTTTGTGTCAC
>CAVHVI010000028.1:0-16467 GCA_963639245.1 Bacteroidaceae bacterium | reverse complement strand
AATGACGTGGAGGCCAAGATGAGTTCAGCAATTTCAGCAATAGGTGCCAATTCATTCCTATCACAGCTACAAAATATGCAGCGTCAGATGAATGATCTGGCCTCAAAAGCAGCAAAGCCTCCTATGCTTTTAAATAATGAGCAAGGCTCATCTCTGCAGGAGCTACAAAATACTCAGGATGCGCTAGAGCCTTTGGCAAATGCTCAAGCTTCAGCTCAGGATAAGGTAGGAGCTTTTGAAGAGCTATTAAAGGATGCCTTTGAGCAAGTGAACAGCTTGCAAAATGAAGCTAGCAATATGCAAACAAGGTTTGACACCGGCGACAGATCTGTATCACTTGCTGATGTTATGCTAGCATCACAAAAATCAAGCATCTCCTTTGAGGCCACTATTCAGGTACGCAATAAGCTTATTGATGCTTATAAAACCATATCTCAGATGCAGATTTAGACAAGGTATAAGATTTATTTATGGCAGACAGTGATTTACCCGTACCCAAGCCTAACGGGGCTCTTACCACTCAAGAGCACAATAGCAATCTTGTGACTAATACTAAGGCTGATAATAGGACTGACAGCGAGACTACTGCAGGAGAGATGCAAGAGAGTGAGGTCATCTCTGAAAAAGAGAAAGTAAGCAAGGCTCAGGCTCTAGTAGCCTTCATAAAAAGTGGATCAGTTGGCAAGCGTCTTACCATGATGGGCCTACTGGTCATCTTTATAGCCGCAGTGATCTTTGTTATTTTTGGCATTAGCTCCTCCAATACTCCCGATACTGAGCGTCTGCTTGGTCAATATGCGCCTAAGGATATAGGCGAGGTTTTAGATTTTTTAGATAACAAGGGCTATAAATATCGCCTCTTGGGGGATAGCGTTTTTGTTGAAGCTAAGCAGTATGCAAGCGTTGCTGAGGACATGCTTCGTCAAGGTATTGCCTTACCTGAAGAGAATGCCGATATAGGCGATGCTATCTTAATGACCGATAGTGGCTTTGGCGTATCTCAGCGTCTTGAGAACGAGCGTATTAAGCATGGCCGTGAAATTCAGCTAGCCCGCGCTATTGAAAAGATCGATGGTATTGAAAGGGCTACTGTATTGCTGGCAATTCCTAAGGATAACGTTTTTGCCCGTGAAAAGAGCCGTCCTTCGGCTGCGGTAGTGGTCACGCTTAAAAAGGGAGCTTATTTATCTCCTGAAAATGTATCCTCAATTCGCTTCATGGTGGCCTCCTCGGTACATAACCTGCTCTCTAAAGATGTCTCGGTTACCGATCAGATGGGACGCTTGCTAAGCTCAGAGCGTGCTGAAGGTTCCGAGAGTAATGCCCTGCAGCGTCAGTTTGAAATGCATACCATGCGTGAGGCACAGTATCGCGATAAGCTAGATACTATATTAGCTCCTATGCTAGGTGTGGGAAATTATTCTGCAGAGGTGGATGTAACCTTAGATACCACTACTCAAGAGGAAACCTCACAGCTTTATAACCCCGACTCTCAGGCTGTGCGCTCTGAAACCTTAAAAGAGCAACAGGGCAATGATGAGAAGACTTCACCTTACGGGGTTCCGGGCTCGCTTTCAAATCAGCCTCCTGCAAATGCTGCGATCCCGCAAAATCTGCGTAATGGCACAGGTGGCGCTGATGCTAATGCTTCCTCTTTAGATAATCGCAAGGAATCACGTGAGGCCGTACGTAATTATGAGGTGGATACCACTGTACGCCATACCGTGCGTCCTACTAATTTAGTTCAGCGCTTGACAGTGTCTGTTGCCGTTGATTATGTACGCAAAACCGATGCCGAGGGCCGGGTAAGCTATGAGCCTCGTGCCCAAGAGGATTTAACTAAAATTGCTGATTTGGTACGTGGTGGCCTAGGTCTTGATGAAAGCCGCGGGGATTTTGTGAAGGTTGAAACTGTATCCTTCCCTCACGATGATGTCACTCCCGATCTCCCTTGGTATCGTCAGGATTACTTCTATCGCTTGGTACGCGTAGGAGGGGCAGTATTAGTTATTATTTTCCTCGTACTCTTTGTGATACGTCCTATGCTCTCGCGTCTTTTAAGACGTGAGGAGCAGGAGCTTATGGATGCCGAGGCGGATAGAGTGCAGCAGCTAGATGATAGCTCTGCCCTAGAGGGTAATGATGATCTTGATCTCATCACTAAGGATAAGGAAATTGCCGATCAGCTCTACCAAATTAATGAAGGCGGTGGCATTGAGATCCCTAATCTTAAGCACGAGCCTGATCTATTAAGAGCGGTTAGAACCTTGGTGTCTAATGAGCCCGAGCTTGCAGCTGAGGTCCTTAAGGAATGGCTTGATCAAGGTGAGCCTCAAAAAGAGCGCGTAGCTCAGAAACTATAGTCTGTGGCCATGGAGTTATAAATGCCAGCTAATAAAAAACTTCCGGCAGTGCCCAAAAACGATAGCAATGAACAATTGCCAACTGCAAGCTCTGGTAATAGCTTAAATACTACCTCACTTGAGATAAGTGATGATGAGCGCGCCGCCTTGCAGGCCATGTCTGGGATGGACAAGGCCGTGTTGCTCATGCTCTCCTTATCTGAGGAGGATGCGGCCTCTATCTTTAAAAAGCTTCAGCCTAAGCAGGTACAAAAGCTAGGTATGAGCATGAGTGTGGCCGGACGCTTTACCCAAGATCAGGTAAATGCAGTCTATAAAACCTTTTTAATGGATATCACCAAGCACTCAAATGTGGGACTTGGCAATAGCGATTTCGTGCGCAATGCGTTAGTGGCAGCCTTAGGTGAGGATAAGGCTACTAATTTGGTGGAGCAGATAAGTCTTGGCGCCGGATCGCGTGGTTTGGATTCTTTAAAATGGATGGATGCCCGTCAGGTGGCCTCTATTATTCAAAATGAGCATCCGCAGATCCAAACCATAGTGCTCTCCTATCTTGAGCCTGAACAAAGTGCACAAATCTTGGCACAATTTCCAGAGCCAGTGCGTCTTGATCTCATCATGCGTATTGCAACCTTGGAGGAGGTGCAGCCTGCAGCCTTGCAGGAGCTAAATGAGATCATGGAAAAGCAATTTGCAGGCTCTGCAGGATCTCAGTCTGCCAAGATCGGTGGTTTAAAGAGTGCTGCCGATATTATGAATTATCTGGACTCCTCCACCGAAACTCAGCTTATGAATGCTATCCGCTCGCAGGATAAGGAGCTTTCAACTCAGATTGAGGATCTGATGTTTGTCTTTGAAAATCTCAATGAGGTTGATGATCGCTCTATTCAGACACTGCTACGCGATGTTCCTCCTGATACCCTGCAAAAGGCCTTGAAGGGCGCTGATGATAACCTTAAGGAGAAATTCTTTAAGAATATGTCCTCCCGTGCCGCCGATTCCATGCGTGAGGATCTACAGGCCATGGGGCCTACCAAGCTTTCAGATGTCGAGGGAGCTCAAAAGGAAATCCTCAACATTGCCCGTAAGCTTGCTGATACCGGCGCCATTATGCTCTCTCATGGCAGTGGTGGAGATTTTGTCTAATTAAGGCCCCTTATGAAAACGCGTGTTTTAAGCTCTGATAATAGTAATGATGCAAAAAATTACACCGATGCCCGCTATTTGCATCAAAAAACTAAGGTCATTCCCTCCGCTAAGATAGGAGAGTTTAGTGTTAAGCAGTGGCCTATGCTTGATGAGGGCGATGAAAAAAATACCAATGCCCTAGGCTACAGCTTTGATTACTTTAAAAATAAGCGTAAGGCGCAGGAGCAAGAGCTTTTAAAGCAACAGGAGCAATTAGAACAGGAGGCTATGGCTGCCGAGTCTTTAGCTATAGATGAGGATCTTGAGAACAGTGCTCCGCAAATTACCGCCGCCGAGCTTGAGGAGCTACGCAAGGAGTGTGAGGAGGAGGGACGACAAAGCGGTTATGCTGATGGCTATAAGGAAGGTCTTTCTAAGGGCGAGCAAGAAGGACGCGCTCAAGGACATCAAGAGGGCTTTGATGAGGGAGTAAAGCAAGGCCTTGAGGAAGGCTCTAAAAAGGGATTAGAGCAGGGCTATGAGGAAGGTAGGCAAAAGGGACTTTTAGATGGTGAGGCTATAGTTACCGAGCAGACTGAGCGTTTTCGCCATCTTGCCGATGCACTTTCTGAGCCCTTACGTGAGCTTGATGGTGAGGTTACGTATGAAGTGATACGTATGGCCTCAGCTCTTTTTAAAACTTTAGCAGGCCGTGAGCTACAGCATGATCAGGATTTTTTGCTACGCACTTTAAATAATACGGTTTCAAAGCTACCTGTTGGCTCAAAGAGCATTACTATCAAGCTAAACGCAGATGATCTCATGCTAGTTGAAACTGCCATGGGACGAGATTATATCAAAGCTCAGCATTGGAACTTGCAGGAGGATGCAAGCTTAAAGTTAGGCGATGTCGTGGTAACAAATGGGGATTCTGAGGTAAGTGCTTTAATTGATGAGCGTATCGATAGGCTCATTGCAGATTTCTTTGATGAGGCCGCAGGTGCTATAGATGATGCCAAAGGTGGGAGTGCTGCAGATATTCCAAACCCAGATGCGCAGTTTGTTGATGAGCCTGTTGATGATCTTGTTGATGCCCAAAATTAAGGTGCGATCATGAATGCTTTAGCTCAGCGTCTTTCTAAAATAAATGTCCCCTCAAGTGAGGCTGAAAGTGTGGTCTGTGGCAGACTTACGCGCGTAGTCGGTCTTACTCTTGAGTGTACGGGAATTAAGGTTCCCATTGGGACACGCTGTCGTATCGCAACTAACAGCGGGCCGATGTTTGCAGAAAGCGTAGGCTTTGCTGGGGATATCACCTATCTGATGCCCACTGATGAAATCTTTGGTGTTGAGAATGGCGATAAGGTGATCCCACTTTCAGCTAGTGATGATATTGCTTATTCTGATGCCCTGCTTGGACGAGTGCTAGATGGTGTGGGCAATCCCATAGATGGCTTGGGTCCATTGAAAAAGAGCGGTATCAGATATCATCACGCCATAAAAATTAATCCTATGGCCAGAAGACCTATTAAGGAGCCTCTTGATGTAGGCGTACGCTGTATTAATGCCTTATTTACAGTAGGGCAGGGACAGCGTATGGGACTTTTTGCCGGATCTGGTGTGGGAAAATCAGTGCTTTTAGGCATGATGACGCGCGGCACTAGTGCCGATGTGGTAGTGGTAGGGCTAGTAGGTGAGCGTGGACGTGAGGTGCGTGAATTTATCGATGAGATCTTAGGAGATGAGGGCCGAGCTCGTGCCGTGGTAGTAGCAGCTCCTGCTGATGCCTCGCCCCTTATGCGTCTTAAGGGCTGTGAGACAGCTTTATCTATTGCTGAGTATTTTCGCGATCAGGGTAAAAAGGTTTTACTCTTAGTTGATTCCTTAACCCGCTATGCTATGGCGCAACGTGAAATTGCCTTAGCAGTTGGCGAGCCTCCTGCAACTAAGGGCTATCCTCCGTCAGTTTTTGCTAAGCTCCCTGCTTTGGTTGAAAGAGCTGGACAGGGCAATGGCACTCAAGGATCAATTACTGCTTTTTTCACCGTTTTAACTGAGGGCGATGATCTGCAAGATCCTGTGGCAGATGCTGCACGTGCTATTTTAGATGGTCATATAGTGCTATCGCGAAGTCTGGCCGATGCTGGGCACTATCCGGCAATTGATGTTGAGAAATCCATCTCCCGTGTGATGCCGGCGGTGGTAACTCAAGAGCAGCTTATCATGTCGCGTACCCTTAGACAGTGCACGGCGCAATATAATGAAAGCCGTGAGCTTATTCAGATTGGCGCTTATCAAAGAGGCTCAGATCCACGCGTTGATCAGGCTATCATGATCCATCCACATATTGATGAATTTACGCAACAGGATTGGCGTGAGTGCATAAGCTTTGCCCAAAGCGTTGAGGATATGAAAAAGATTGCTCTCATATTAATTGGAGATGCCCAACGCCGTACCGAGGCGCTACAGCAGGCTCAAAATCCTCAGCCTCCAGCTACTACTAATAATCCTGCACTTAAGGCTCCCAATGCCTTTAAGCGCAGTGATCGCTAAATTTGGCGTGATTAATCGTGATTGACTGTGATAAATAAGTTAGCGCTCTGAGATTAATATGGCTTTGGATCATACTTTAGTTAAGGTTTTAGAGCTTAGAAAAAGAACAGAGGAAGAGGCCTTAAAAAAATGGTCTGAATCTGAAAGACAGCTTACCGCCTTTACTGCACAGCTTGATAAGATTAAGTCCTTTCGTGATCTCTATGTGCAGGAGATGCTAGAACATGAAGCCCAAAAAATGGATATGCAACAATATCTTGCTTATCAGGGCTTTATCGATAGATTAGATAAAACCTATGAGCGCCAAGAGCTCATGCTTACAAAGCTTAAAGAGCAGAATAAAGCTTTAAAGGATAGCTATTTAAAAAGTAGACAGCAACGTTGTATCATTGAGGCTCTTATTGACAAGCATAAGCAATTGGCTGTTAAAGCTGAGGCTTATGCAGAATTTAAGCTTGCAGATGATCTGGTTTCATCAAAAAAGGCCCGTGCCTTAATTGCCAGCAAGTTACAGCATGTAAATATCAAGCAGGATTAGGCTGGTTTATTATTTAGTTGAGATTTTGGGAGAAGCTCGTGAGTAGCGCAAATAAAGAAAGACGTGATTTGGTACAGATGCAGGGCTTTTTAGAGATCCTCCCTACAATTGAGGCGGTAGCCTTTGATCTTGATGGAACACTCTGTGACAGCGTCGGTCGTATTATTGCGTGCACCTGTGAGCTTTTTGCAGATCTTAAGCTGCCTCGTCCTAGTGATAAAGCCATTACCGCTACCATTGGCATGCGTCTTGAGGAGGGTTTACGCCAGCTACTCCCTGCTGAAATGAAGGAAGCTTATCTTGAGGTTACCAAAAGATATAGGGAAATCTTTTTAGCCCATGCTGAATTTCAAATAGATAAGATGTTTCCTAAGGTGCCTGAGGTTATGGAGGCCTTAAGATCTCGAGGCTTAAAGATAGGTTATGTCTCAGGGCGAGTGACCGCGGGTGTCATGCGCACGATGAATTGTTCCTGTCTTGGACAATATATGGATGCGCTCGCCTGTGGCGAGGATGGTCCCTCAAAGCCTGATCCTACCTTGATGCAGGTCTTTTCAAAGCGTATTAACGTTCCCTGTGAAAAAATCCTTGGTATAGGTGATGCCGATTTAGATATAGGTATGTGTAGAGGAGCAGGAGCGGTAGCCATGGGAGTTCAAACTGGTGTTTGCTCTGGGGATAAGCTTGCATCCTTACCAAAGCCTCCTCATTTTTTAATTCCTAAGATAGGGGATCTGTTGGAGTATCTTAAGTAGTAGCTCTTAAGCTTAAAACCGTGTCAGCTAAGGTTCTGACACGATTTTTCTTGCTACTTTTTATTCTGAGCGTCATCCTTACATTTAATAGAGTTTACGCTGGCATGCACTGCCATAAATAGCGGTACATCAGCGCTTAATCTATCAGGGATGGCCATGAGGGTAACCTTGCAGCCATTTTTTACCTTGGCGCGCGTGTTCTCATCATAAAAAAGCGAATCGATAATAGCGGCGTCAATTACATAGCCGCGCTCTTTAAAGGTATAGAAGCGCTGTCCTCGATAATCCTGAGTATTTTGCTCAACCTCCATGTCGGCAAGTATTAGCGGTAGCTGCTTTAATTCATCAAGCAAGGGCGCCATCACGCGATTATTAGCTAAGGTTAAAAGTAAATCCTTGTTAAGAGTGATGCCTACATCAGTTGCATAGACATCATCCTTTAAAACCTTAATATTAGCCTCCCCCTGCTTATATTGAGAGATGGTAATAAGCGCGCTAAGCTTTTGAGCTACATTGCCTTTTAATCCTGTCGATCCTGTAGGAAATACCGCGGTTATGCTTTGATATTTATCATCTTGGGCTAGCTTTTGCATGCTAGTTACAATGTTTTTTTGCACTTCATCCGTCAATGCTTCATCCTTTTCTAAGATCACCTCATTGACGCTGTAATGAGTAGTATTAAAAAATTGTTTAATACTGTAGGCGTGAGCCTCTAGTGAAAAAAAAGTGGCGACTACAAGTGATAAATAAGAGAGTGTACGCATGATTAAGCTCCCATCGATTCAGTAATGCTAGTGTATACTTAGCGCAAGCTTTTATGCGTTAAATTGTGGAAAATTGTCAAAAGGATCACTGCATTTGCATAATTTTGCGGACTGATCTGAATAAAATAGCGATTTCTTCTTTGAAGATAGTTGGGAGATATAGGCATGGCCGCTTTTACTGACATTATAAATTTTGACAAGGCTGTTTCTCTGCAGCAAAGCTTTGATACCGAGATCCCCCTTGAGCTTTTACAGCGCCTGCAGGAGGCTGTCGTCGCTGTGCATGCGCCAGTTCATGCAAAATATTCCTTTTTTAAGGATCCTCAAGGTCTGCGTACTATTGAAGGCTTTGTTGAATGTGAAAAGCTAGTGCTACGCTGTGAGCGCTGTGGTAAGGAGATGGAGCTTGCAGTTCGTGCAGATTTTAGCTCTACCTGTGATGGCAAGAAGGTACGTCTGCTACGTCTTGATGACAAGTACGATACCGTGGAGGTAACTGAGGCGGGCGATTTTAATCTGCTTGATTATATTGAGGATTGCTTGTTGCTTGAAATTCCCTATGCACCTAAGCATGAGGAAAACTCTCCAGAATGCGAAGCAGGAAGTGCTTGGAGCTATGGTGAGGTGCCTAAGGAGGATCCTAGTCCTTTAGCTCAAGCCTTAGGCGATCTTAAGGCCAAGCTCAAGTTCTAAAAGTGCTAAAAATAGCCTTGCACTTAAATTTTCTTGAATTCCATTAGTCACAAGTGTATAATACTGCGCCTAGAGCCGTCGTGATGACGGCTGAGAATAATACGTATAAAGCAGAATAGCTTGTTTATTCTGCAAATTTCTAGAAATTTTAGGAGACATTGACATGGCCGTTCCTCAGACTCACCAGTCCCGTTCACGCCGTGACAAGCGTCGTACTCATGACGCTTTGACTGCTGCTCAGTTATCTGTTGATAAGACTTCTGAAGAAGTTCACATTCGTCACAACTTGACCGCTAATGGTTATTATCGTGGTGTGAAGTATGATCTTCAGCCTGCAGAGCCTTTAGAGAAGCGCAGCTGATTTTCTGCGTTAACTAAATAAATCAAAGATAAGCTTATCATTTTGGAGCGGGGTGTTTTAGGTTAGCCTAACACCCCGTTTTTAATACCCGTGGCACTAGAAAAAGTTATTACCGTAGCATTAGATGGAACAGGTGGCGATAAAAACCGCTTAGGTGGCATAGTCAAAGCCATAGATTTTGCACTAACCCTATATCCAGAGCTTAGACTTAAGGTTTTTGGTCCAACGGAGCTTAGTGAGTCTTTAAAGCGTAGTCGTTGCGATCAAAGTCAAATCGAGTTTCATAAGGCTTCACAGTCAATTCCCCAGGATGAGGATGCTAGACGAGTGCTTGAGGGCTATCCCCATGCGGCTATGCGTCTTGCTATCGAGGCGGTAAAAAAGGGTGAGGCTGATGCCATGGTTTCAGCAGGTGGTACTGGACCCTTAGTTGCTTTATCGCGTCATATCCTAGGTACCATTGGTTCTATGCGTCCTGCTTTATGTGCACGCTTGCCTGCAGGTGGTAATAAGCGCTATTCCTTGATGATGGATATGGGCGCAAATGCCAAATCCTCAGCAGAGGATCTCTATTCCTTTGCTAAATTAGGTACCGCCGCTGCCAAAATTTTATTAAATAATGATGAGCCTCATACTGCTATTTTAAATATCGGCACCGAGCCAAATAAGGGTAGCTCCTTAGTGCGTGAGGCTAAGGCCTTAATTGAGCAGGATCCTCTTTTATATTCTGATGGCTTTTTAGAGGCTAATCGTCTCTTTTGTGGCGATACCGACATCATCGTAACCGATGGCTTTACGGGTAATGTTGCGCTTAAGGCTGCTGAGGGGGTTGCCAAAATATTTGCAGAAGGCCCTGCCTTTAAACGCATATTGGCAAGAATGTCTTGGCCTAGCTGGCTCATTCCTTGGCAATATAATGGATCTCTTTTGCTTGGAGTAAATGGCATAGTGGTAAAAAGCCATGCCGATGCTCCTGAGCAGGCCTTAGCTGTTGCTATGGTTGAGGCTGCGCGTTCTGCCAAATCATCATTATTGCAAAGCATGAAGGATGATGAATTGCTCAAGTCGTGATCGGGCGATCTTTCTTGAATGTTGCATAATTTGCTAAAATAATCTAATAACTAGTCAAAATTACTACAGTGGGGATACCCTTGTTCACTAGAATCCTTGGAACCGGCAGCTATCTTCCGGAACAGATCCGTACTAACGCCGATCTGGAAAAGATGGTGGACACATCCGATGAATGGATTGTGGAGCGTACCGGCATTCACGAGCGTCGTATTGCCGCACCTAATGAGACTGCATCCACTATGGGCTTTGAGGCAGCTAAGAAGGCATTAGAGGCTGCTAAGCTTGAGCCATCTGAGATCGGTGCTGTGATCTGTGCTACTACCTCAGCAGAATACGCTTTTCCCTCTTGCGCCTGTGAAATTGCAGGATTGCTTGGAATTTCAAATGTACCCGCCTTTGATTTAGCTGCAGCCTGCTCAGGCTTTACCTACGGCTATGCAGTGGCGCATTCCATGATCATGTCGGGGATGGCAAATAATATTTTAGTCGTGGCAGCTGATCTTATGTCGCGTGCTTGCGATCCTAAAGATAGAACTACGATCGTGCTCTTTGGTGATGGCGCTGGAGCCTGCGTGCTTGGTAAATCAGAGGAAACTGGAACTCTTGCAGTTAATATGTCCTCAGATCCTGCCTTTGGTCCGCTTTTAACCCTACATAATCCTACCCGTGGTGGTGACGATGCCTCATCTTCCTATCTATATATGAAGGGTAATGATGTATTCCGTCATGCAGTGGTCTGTCTATCACGCTTGGTAACTGATACCTTAAAGCTTGGCAACGTTGATGCCTCTGAGCTTGATTATCTCGTGCCACATCAGGCTAATCTCCGTATTATCGCCGCTACTGCCAAAAAGCTAGGCATGGATATGTCGCGTGTGATCCTAACTTTAGATAAGCATGGTAATACCTCGGCACCGTCGGTGGCCTTAGCACTAGATGAGGGCGTGCGATCTGGTCGCATTAAGCGTGGTGATCTCATCTTACTTGAGTCCTTTGGTGGTGGCTTTACCTCTGGATCAGCCTTGTTGCGTTATTAATTTTTATTTAAGCCAGTATTTTTAATTATCTGGCTTAAATTCCTTTTTTATTTGAGCAGGAGTGCGCTTTTAGCGCAGATCTTTTATGAAGAAATATGCTGCAGTATTCCCAGGCCAGGGCTCTCAGAGCGTTGGTATGTTTGCCTCCTTTATGGAAAATGCCGTTGTGGCAAAGACCTTTGATGAGGCTAATGAAGCCTTAGGCTATGATCTTAAAAATGTAGTTTTAAATGGTCCTGAGACCGAGCTCAATCGTACTGAGGTGACTCAACCTGCAATTTTAACTGCCTCGGTAGCAGCTTTTAGAGCCTTGATGGAAAAGGTTGATGAAAAGCCTGCATTTGTCGCAGGTCACTCCTTAGGTGAGTATTCAGCCTTAGTAGCAGCCGGCGTTTTAGATTTTGCAGATGCCGTGCGTTTGGTACGTCTTCGTGGTCAGGCTATGCAGGAGGCTGTTCCTCAAGGAGAGGGTGCCATGGCTGCGGTATTAGGTCTTGATGATGAGGTTATCATCGAGGGGTGCAAGGAAGCATCAGCTAGCGCAGGTGTTTGGGCTGCAAACTTCAATACCCCAGGTCAGGTGGTAATTTCAGGCACAGCTGCAGGCGTTGCTAAGGCCTCTGAGATTTTTGCGCAAAAGGGAGCACGTAAGGTTGTGCCTTTGGCAGTCTCTGCTCCATCTCACTGCCCTCTGATGCAAGCTGCTGCTGATCGTTTGCAAAAGGCTCTCTCTGAGATCAAGGTAAATGATGCGCTTATTCCAGTTTATTCCAATGCCTTTGCTAAGCCTGAGACATCTAAGGACGAAATTATCAAGGCTCTAGTGCTACAGCTTACCGGCCCTGTACGTTGGGTTGAAACTGTAAATCAGATGAAGGCCGATGGTGCTGAGCTTTTAATTGAGTGCGGTCCTAATAAGGTTCTATCCGGCATGCTTCGTCGTATCGATAGATCTTTAGGTGCAGCCAATGTGCTCGATCCTGATTCTCTTAACAAGGCTATCGAGAGCCTAGCATAATTTAGGGAGTAGATATGTTTAATCTTGATATGACTGGCAAGCTGGTATTAGTTACCGGCGCATCTCGTGGTATTGGTAAGGCTATTGCACAGGAATTTGCCTCTCACGGAGCTACTGTCTGTGGTACTGCCACCTCTGAAAGCGGTGCTAGTGCAATTACTGAGTATTTAAATGGCCAGGGTGAAGGCTATGTGATGAATGGTCTTGATAATGCATCTGTTGACGCATTATTTGCCGCAGTTGAGCAAAAGCACGGTACCTGCCCTGATATCCTTATCAACAACGCTGGTATCACCCGTGATACCTTGATGATGCGTATGAAGGATGAGGACTGGAATGATGTCCTGCAGTGCAACCTCACCGCTCAGGCCCGTCTTGCAAAGCTTTGCTCTGCTAAGATGATGAAAAAGCGTGCCGGTAGAATTATTTCTATTTCCTCAATTGTAGGTGAGACTGGTAACGCAGGTCAGTGCAACTATGCTGCCGCAAAAGCAGGTCTCATTGGCTTTTCAAAGTCACTTGCCAAAGAGGTAGCTGCTCGTGGTATCACCGTAAACTGCATCGCTCCAGGCTTTGTAGCCACTGATATGACTGCTGCCTTAAAGCCTGAGCAACTTAAGGCTTGGACTGATACTATTCCACTAAAGCGTGCCGCTACTGCGCAGGATATTGCAGGTGCTGCCTTATTTTTAGCCTCCGAAATGGCATCTTATATCACTGGTACCGTGATCGATGTCAACGGTGGCTTGTATTGCGTCTAAAAAATTAGTAGTTTTGCTCAAAGTTTATGACAGATAGCGCAAAATTCAATACAAGTGTGCTACCAAACTACGAGCAAAACATATATAATTAGCATAACTTTTGTGTTACAAGCATAGGGCTTGTACTTTTAATGGTAGAGGACAGATATCTGCGCTTTGGCGTCAGAACTGATCAAGGAAACAAATGAGCAACAGTATTGAAGAACGTGTTAAGAAGATTATTGTCGACCAGCTTTGTGTCAAGCCTGAGGATGTAGTTCCTGCTGCATCTTTCGTGGATGATCTTGGTGCTGATTCACTGGATACCGTCGAGCTCGTAATGGCACTTGAGGAAGAGTTCAAGACCGAGATCCCTGACGAGGAAGCCGAGAAGATCACCACTGTTCAGGCTGCCATCGATTATATCGAGAAGCATCAGGACGACGAGAAATAATTTTATTCTCATGGGCGGGGTGACCCGCCTTAAGCATTTTATTAGAGGGAGAAGCTTTTACTTCTCCGTCTTTGTATTTGAATATTGAATTTTTTTGGAGACTTTGACGGTGCAAAATCGCAGGGTAGTAGTAACCGGTTTAGGAATGTTGAGTCCGGTCGGAAATACGGCTGAGGAATCATGGAAGAACCTCTTGGCCGGCAAGAGCGGCATCAGCCCCATTGAGCATTTTGATGTCACTGAATTCCCAGTGAAAATCGCAGGTACTGTCAAGGGCTTTAATGCTGAGGACTGGGGTATCAACGGCAAAGATCAGCGTAAGATGGATGAATTCATCCAGTACGGCATTGCCGCTGGCTTGATGGCTCTTGAGGATAGCGGTCTTGAGATCACTGATGATAACCGCAATCGCATTGGAACCATGATCGGCTCTGGTATAGGTGGCTTAACCTTGATTGAAAAGAATATCAATGGCTTAGCTGCTCGTGGCTTTAAGGGCATTTCTCCTTTCTTCGTACCTTCAACCATTATCAACATGGTTTCAGGTCAGCTTTCAATTATGAAGGGCCTACGTGGTCCTAACCTATCTACGGTCACTGCTTGTGCAACCGGTACTCATGCTATCGGCATGTCTGCACGTCTCATTGCTTATGGTGATGCTGATGTCATGGTTTGCGGTGGCTCTGAGAAGGCCTCTACCCCTATGGGTATTGGTGGCTTCTCTGCTTTAAAGGCTCTCTCTCATCGTAACGATGATCCTACTCATGCATCTCGTCCTTGGGATAAGGATCGTGATGGCTTCATCCTAGGTGATGGCGCTGGTGTGATGGTGCTTGAGGAGTATGAGCACGCTAAGGCACGTGGTGCTAAGATTTATGCTGAGCTTGCAGGCTTTGGTATGTCCGGTGATGCCTTCCACATGACCGCGACTCCTGAAACTGGTGAGGGTGCAGTACGTTCTATTCGTCATGCACTTGCCGATGCTGGTATTGAGCCTGAGCGTGTTAACTATATCAATGCTCACGGTACCTCTACTCACGTAGGCGATCTCTCCGAACTTCGTGCCGTCAAGTCAATTTGGGGTGATGCTCCTGCGAATACCTGCATGAGCTCTACTAAGTCCATGACTGGCCATCTCTTAGGTGCAGCCGGTGCTATTGAGGCGGTGATCACCGTTTTGGCAATTCGTGATCAGATCTGCCCTCCTACTATCAATCTGGAAAATCCTGAGGAAGAGGTAGGCGATTTTAATTTGGTGCCTAATGTTGCACAGAAGCACGACATTGAGTACGCCTTGTCAAATAACTTTGGCTTTGGTGGTACCAATGGCTCGCTAGTATTTAAGCGTATCTAAGCTTAATTCTTTAGAATTGCTTTAGCCAAAAATAGGGATCCTGAGGATCCCTTTTTTTTTGCTAGAAGAGATATAGTGGCTCTATTTTCTCCTTGATGTCGCTTTGGCGTAAGGGGCCAAAATAGCGACTGTCATAGGATCGAGGAGAAGAGGTTGCGAGTATATACTCATCTGCACTTAAGTTGCGTTCTATTCTAATTGACGGCATAGTGTTGCCGGAGCCATCAAAGCGCTTAGGGGCTGTTCCTTGCATTAAGGTGCCGTTTATCATGATCCCGTTTTGATCGATACGGGCAAGATCGCCTGGCATGCCGATCATCTTCTTGCCAATGGGAGCAGAGCCTGCAGGACAATTGCCGTAGCCTACATAGCCTCTTTTTTTAGCAGTTGTTGCAATGCTCTCAGGCAGACAGCTTAGGACATAGTCATTACGCAAGGGCCTTTCAGCCTTGGCCTTATAGATCCCTTGCGGAAGGGAGGAGGTGAGATTTATCCATATCCCCGATGAGGATAGCACCAGCTCGAGAGCTACAGAAAAGCTTACAACCGTAACTCCAAGCTTTAAGATTTTCTTAATTGACATTTATGCTCCAGGTTTGCTTGATGAACAAGTGAAATTTTACATCTTGTCTGGAGCATATAATACTCTAACTTTATGGCTTTAGAGCTAGCCTGAGTAAATAAAAAATAACTTGTATAACAAGCAATTAATACTCAGTGAGCATGTTAATTGCATCAGCGGTGGCTTTTCTGTTCTTAAGTGCGGTCTCACCCATGACCTTAATCACCTCAATAAAGAGCAAATCGATAATAAAGAACACGGTTAAGCGTGAATCTGCATAGCCTGAGGTTAGATCAGACTCATGTACGGAATGCATTACTGCAGTATCGCACAAGGCTCCTAGATCAGAATTTGAATCAGAGGTGATAGCCGCCATCTTAGGATTGCGGGTTTTGGCAAGGTGGGCTGCTTTATTTATTTCTACAGTTTTGCCTGAGGTTGAAATAAAGATGCAAAGATCATCACGGGTTACTAAGGATGCATGCATCATCATATCGTGAGAGTCGGTGGCATTTACGGTATTTATGCCAAGACGGGTAAATTTACGGGCAGCATCACGGGCGATGAAGCCTGAGGCTCCAATGCCGAAGAAAAATACGCGTTTACAGCTAATAATATAGCGTACAAGATTGCGCACTGCGGCAAAATCAAGCTCGTGGGAGCTTTGCGTAAGCATGGTTACATTTAGCTGTAGTAGCTTTTGGGCAGTGATCTCACAGGAGTCTTTAAGATCAATTGAAGGAGTTAGCAGGGAGTTAGAGCTATCCTGCGCACCTAAGTCCTGAGCTAGGGCAATCTTAAAATCTTTGAGAGTCTCAAAATCAAATTTACGGGCAAAGCGCGTAACGGTTGCGTGGGAAACATTACAGGCATCAGAGATCTCAGAAATAGATGAGGAGCAGGCTTGGGTGCCAAACTTCAAAAAATACTCGATAAGTCTGCGATCTGATTTTGAAAGTTTAATTCTAGGATCGTTAAGTTTCTTTAAAATGGTCATACTTTCTTAAGCTAAGCTTTGTTTTACCTGTAGTTTCACTAAGTTTTCTGCTCCTTTAGGGAGTGAGTATTATTATATG
>CAVHVI010000027.1:0-16676 GCA_963639245.1 Bacteroidaceae bacterium | reverse complement strand
CTTACAAAGCATAAAACAGTACTTAAAGCGATCGCTATTTTTGATAAATTATGAACTTTCATATACCATCCAAATTTTGTAAATCTGCACTTCTAGCGCAAAAACAACGAAATAACAGTTATCTTTGAGAATTTTAACTGACAAGTTAAACAAATATGCGTGATTCTTCTCCTATTCTAAGCATCTCATACACACGATCAGAAGGATCTAAAAAAGACTGTTTTTTGTATAGTCAAATAGAAGGCTGTGTAATCCCAAGGATCCCGACTGGCTTTCCCAAAATCGCCAATCTATCTGAAAAATCTCCCATGCTCTTTGAGAGCCCACTAAAAAAGCATAGGTCTTACTGCTTTTTTACATCAGTTATGATGAAAAAAAATACAGTCTGCACTAAAATTAACAGACATTTGTTTATTCATTGAGGACAGCTTAACTATGGCAACATCATTTGAAATTGTTAACGGCTGCGCTATAAAGAACACCACAGCCTTACTCTTAGGTTCTGGAGAGCTTGGTAAGGAAGTCGCAATTGAGCTTATTCGTTACGGCATTACGGTTGTAGCCTGTGATCGCTATGACAATGCACCAGCCATGGCTGTTGCCCAGAAAAAGGCAGTCATCAATATGCGTGATGCAGATGCATTGCGTGAACTTATAGAAAAGGTAAAGCCTGACTTTATCATTCCCGAGATCGAGGCTATTGCTACTGAAACCTTAGTAGATCTTGAAAACCAAGGCTATAACGTAGTACCCAGCGCTAATGCTGCTAATGTCACCATGAACCGCGAGGCTATTAGAACATTAGCTGCCGAGACCTTACAGCTTCCTACCTCCCCCTATTTCTTTGCCTCATCAGTTGATGAGATCCGCAAAAAGATCCATCAGGTAGGCTATCCCTGCGTCATGAAGCCTATCATGAGCTCCTCTGGCAAGGGCCAAAGCGTGTTAAAAAGCGATAACGATATTGAGGCAAGCTTTGCTGAGGCCTGCGAGCATGGTCGTGGTGGCTTAAATCGAGTGATCGTTGAGAGCTTTGTAAAATTTGATCGTGAAGTAACCTTACTTACCGTAAGTGCAGTTGATGGCATCCACTTCTGCAAACCAATCGGTCATCACCAGGTAAATGGCGACTATGTTGAAAGCTGGCAGCCTGAGGAATTGTCATCTGATGTATTGCTTGAGTGCAAGCGCATTGCATCTGCGGTAGTGCAAGCCCTAGGTGGCTATGGTATCTTTGGCGTTGAGTTCTTTATCTGTGGCGATAATGCCATCTTCTCAGAGCTCTCTCCTCGTCCGCATGATACCGGCATGGTAACCATGATCTCCCAGGATCTCTCTGAATTTGCCCTCCACGTACGCGCCCTGCTAGGCCTGCCAATTGGAGAAATCACTTTCATGGGACCTTCTGCATCAGCAGCCTTAAAGTTTAAAGGTCACGGCAGTGACATCACCTTCAAGGGCTTAGATGAAGCACTCGCTGCTGCACCTAAATCTCAATTAAGAATTTTTGGTAAGCCCGATATCGATGGTGAACGTCGTATGGGCGTTGCCCTTGCTCGAGCTGCCACCGTCAAAGAGGCAATTGAGCAGGCCAAGGCAGTACGCAAGGCCATCACCATGGAGGCCAAATAATGGTATCTCTAAGTCGCTATCAAAGCATGGATCCATTTATTCTGTGCTCAGCTGTTAATATGCAGTTGCGCGATCATGAATTTGATTCACTAGAGGATCTGTGCTCTTATCATGAGATCAACGTCGATGAGCTAAAGAGCAAGCTCAAGAAATCAGGCTTTGCCTACGACGAAAATCAAAAGCAATTTAAATAAGAAAGAAAGTGCCTCAGGATCAAGATAAAGCACAAATCCCTTATATCTATTTATTGCCTCTGCCCATAAGCGGAGGCGATGATGGCCGTTTGGGAGGAGTGATCTTTGCACATGCAGACGCCAATTTAGTTCCAGTTGAGCGTCCTCAATTTATACTTTGCCACCTCGCTGAGCGTATTCTTCCATCCCCAGGCTACCTTTTTGCCCAAGGACTTGATCCAAGGCGTCTTGCCCATGGCATGAAGGACAGAGACTTTGTCGATGCTATACGCAGGCTTATTCAAGGTTTTGAGATAATAACTTGGGATGCGTCATTATTAAAACTTATTGATGTTGCCGCTCTGCGTGCCTTTCGCAGTCCCAATGTTATTGACGGCACCAAGGGAGTATGCTCCTTAAGATCCGTGCTTTATGCAGCTAATTCCTTAGGGACACTTCCTAAGCCACCACAGCGCTCTCCTGAAAAATCAGCCTATCTTTATAACGTTGCAAGACGTGATATATCCAGATCGCCTGAGCGTCGTCTGCTTGAGCTTGAGGATATGGCACAGATGATAAGAGAGGAGCATAAAGCTCTTTTTGACTATCAGCTCCTAGGCGCCCAACATCGCCTAAGCTTATTTAATGCAGCCATAAATCAAGGCAAGCTTTTAGCCTGCATTAATACTGAGGGTATTGCCTCGGTATTACGACCTCTTAAGATAAATTCCGATTCCATTACCACTCTTGAGCTTGAACACGGCGCTGATCCTAATGATGTTGCAAATATTTTAAAAAAGGATCTGTCTTTATTTGATGGCCGTGTAATTGCACCTCTAGGAGTATTTACCAAGGAAAGATGTGACAGGCTTGAGCTTAATTTAGAGCCTATGGTAAATGCTCTTTTAAATACTGATGCTGAAACGATTAATACTCAAGAGAATACCAACGATGTATTTAAGAGCCTACTCAAAAGGCTTAACAAAATAGATCTTGAATATCTATATGAAACCTTTCAAGCACCAAACGTAGCAGAGCCTCCTGCTGAAAGCTCTGGTGCCCTATACGAGCGTTATTTCTTTTATATAGGAGATAACGAGCGCGGACGCTTTACGGCACAGCAATACAAATATTACGAAAACCTCACGCGCGCATCCTTAACTAAGCATATAAACAGCTTTGTTGCCAATACCAATGCGCTCATAAACCACGCTAACGAAAATAGTAAGGATGATACACAGCTTATAGATGCGATTGCAGGCTATCCGCTAACTCTAGGCTAGCAAGCTTAAAATAACTCCTCCTTTTTTCCTAATTGGCAAACAAAGGAGGAATTTTGCAAGATCAAGCTTATGCCTTAAATATTGCTTACTATCTCTTTTATCACATGAGGGCCTTGATAGATCAAGGATGAGTAGATCTGCACAAGCGATGCTCCAGCCTCAATCTTCTCACGAGCCTGAACTGCATTAGATATACCACCAACGCCGATTAATGGAATAGAGTTATCCACCATCTCTGATACTAGCTTTAATATTCTAGTTGAGCGATGGAAGAGTGGCTGACCTGATAATCCGCCCCACTCATTTGCATGCGACATTCCATGAATAATATCGCGCGATACTGTGGTATTAGTACAGCTAATACCATCAACATGCTGCTCCATACATACCTTGCACAAGGAACGAAGCTCGTTATCGCAAAGATCAGGTGAGATCTTAACTACTAAAGGTACATAGGTACCATTAGCCTCTGCAAGTTTAGCCTGCGCATCCTTAAGTGGCTTAATTAAATTGGTGAAAGTATCTGACTGCTGTAGATCAGTAAGATCTGGAGTATTTGGGCAGGAGATATTAACTGCAATGTAATCTGCGTAGGGATAAACCTTCTCCATACACAAAAGATAATCATCTGCAGCCTTATCTAAGGGGGTAGTCTCATTTTTTCCTATGGACACACCGATAATGCCATCATATTTGACGCTCTTTAAATTATGCACCAAATTATCAACGCCCTTATTATTAAAGCCCATGCGGTTGATAATACCCTGAGCGTCGATCACGCGGAACATACGGGGCTTAGGATTGCCATCCTGAGGCTTAGGAGTCACGGTACCCACCTCAATAAAGCCAAAGCCTAGGCTTCCAAAGAAATCCACCGCCTCGCCATCCTTATCAAGACCAGCAGCAAGACCTAGAGGATTTTTAAACTTTAAGCCCATGACCTCGACGGGGCTATCAGGCACGTGCTGAGAGAAAAGCTTGGCAAAGGGACTTCCCTGAATAAAATGCGCCCCTTTGATAGTAAGACTATGAGCCCTTTCAGCATCGGCCATAAAGATGATTGGCCTTGCAAAGGTACGATACAGAAAATAAGGAAACATACTTACTCCTAATCTTGCGCTTATATGCGCTCCAAACGGACGAATTTATGATCAGCATCGGTAACGAGTCTAAATGATCCTGTAATACCGTTGCTTGTAGTAAATTGCTTTAAGTGCGAGGCATCAAGATCAACTACCAGTCCTTCAAGACAACGCACTCTAAGGCGCCGCGCTTGTCCTTGATAAACTCTCAAGAGCTCGTCGGCACCTATATTTAGGTTAAAGGTGTAATAGTTATAACCGTACATAGGGCTATCTTAATGCAGCCTCTATTTTCTCAGATAAACCGCGGCTAATATTAGCAATATGAGATAACTTATCAAGCTCATCCTGCATAAGTGCGGCACGCTCCTCATCAAAGCGCTTAAATTGTAGCAGTGGCGTAACTAAGGAGGCTGCAAGCATAGCATTGCTATCATTAAATCTGCGAATTAAAGCTCCAAGCAAATGGTAGCCGGCACCATCCTTGCGATGTAGCGCCTCAGGATTTGCGCGAGCTAAGGTTCCTACCAAGGCCCTGACGCGATTTGGATTAGTGATATCAAAGCGAGGGTGCTTTAAGAGCTTACGTACCGTAAATACCGTCTCCTCAGAGGATACAGCGGCACGAATTTTAAAATAAGCATCCATCACCAAACTCTCTGATCCAAATTCCTTTTCAAAGCTATTGAAGATCTCCTCTTCACACAAAAGCTCTAAATCAGCGGCAGTCTTCATGGCAGCAAGACGATCGGTCATGCAACGGGCATTTTTATAGTGAGATAACACTAAGGATGAGGCCTCATCTTTATGCTCCTTAAGCTTTAAGGCCAATGCGAGCATAGATAAAGCCTGATTGTTTAGCATACGCCGTCCCATATCGATAACTGAGTATTTAGGCGACTGCGCACGTACGGTCTCATATAGCTTTTTAAAGCCACTCTCTAAGGCTAAGGCAAGCTTTTCAACTAATGCCTTTCTTACCGCAATAAGCTTATCTAAATTAAGCTTACCCTCAAAGGTCTGCATCAGCGCGCTTAAGCTCTCGATATTAAGGATCTTTGATACCAAGATTAAATCGCTCTTAGGATTAATAGTTGCGATCACACCTTGCAAGGCATTGATAAGAGCCTCAGGCTCTGCAAAGGAGCTTGCAGACATATTCTCATGCACATAGCGCTTTTGTAGCTCAAAGGAGGCATAGGATTTAATAAAGGCATCATTGCTAAAACGCAACATCAAGGCTAAATTGTCCGCACAATATGGAGCATCAAGCCTGATAGGTGCTGAAAAATCCTCATGTAAAACAGGAAGTAAGCTGCTAGTTTTGATATCAGTGCTATCGCCCCAGTAGCTTTTATCATTTGTCTTATCGCTCTTTAGAGAATTTACTGCACCAGCCTCATCCTCCTTAAACTGAGCATTAAGATCCAGTCCTGCAAGCTCCTTATCCTGCATCTTAGATAGATACTGCGCCTTAGTCTCCTCTGTTTCATTGTTTGAGCTTGCATCAGCCATATCTGAGGATGATTCATCTTGCTTTAGCTTAAATACAAAGCTTTGTGAGGACTCTTTTAAAACGATGAGATCGTCTTTTGATGAGATCGCAACTAAATTAGCAGGATCTGTTGCACCGTTAACAGAAGCCTCATTCTTTGATTGAAGCTTTAACTCTACCTTATGGCCATTTTTATCAATAAAGCTAAGGCGCATTGGGATCACGAAGGGCTCTTTGATATTCTGCCCCCGTGTAGGAGCGGTCTCTTGAGATAAGGAGATGGTAAGGCTTCCATCCTTATCATTTGCAATCCAGCTTGCCTGTACCTTTGGAGTTCCAGCCTGAGTATACCAACGCATAAATTGCGCAAGAGAGATACCCCCCGCACGCTCCATGCAAGCAATAAAATCATCAACGGTAGCAGCCTTTCCATCATAGGTTTTTAAGTAATCAGCAAGACCTGCCTTAAATTTCTCCTCACCTATGAGGGTGTGGATCATACGTATAACCTCAGCGCCCTTATCATAGATAGTCACCGTATAGAAATTATTCATCTCGGATACTTCATCAGGACGTACGCTGTGAGCAATAGGAGATGAATCCTCATCAAACTGTGGCCCACGAATGACGCTTACAGCATTTAGACGTGACATAGTACGTGAGGCAGTATCTGATGAGAACTCCTGATCGCGAAATACAGTTAAGGACTCTTTTAAAGAGAGCTGGAACCAGTCACGTAGCGTTACTCTATCGCCTGTGTAGTTATGGAAATACTCATGTCCTATCACGCTTTGGACATCATAAAAATCAACATCAGATGCCAAATTAGGATCGACCATGACATAGACTGAGTTAAAGATATTGAGTGATTTGTTCTCCATCGCACCTTGATTGAAGAAATCAACTGCAACTACCTTAAAATTATCCAAATCGTACTCAAGATTAAATCTATCTTCATCCCATTTCATGGAATCCTTGATAGCCTGCATGGCCCAAAGTCCACGCTCATAAGATCCCCTATCCACATAGAGCTCTAAGGAAACATTGCGGCCAGATTTGGTCTTAAAGCTGTCGCGAACTATGTCAAAGGTACCGGCAACTAGCGCAAAAAGATAAGAGGGCTTGGGGAAGGGATCATCCCATACGGCAAAATTGCGCCCCTTTTTTACGCCCTTTTCAATAAGATTGCCATTTGAGAGCAAGACTCCATAGCCATATTCAGGGCCAATGATAGTGACTTTATAACGGCAAAGTACATCAGGTCTATCTAAAAAATAGGTAATACGGCGAAAGCCCTCAGGCTCACATTGCGTACAAAAGCAACCATCTGACTTATAAAGTCCCATAAGCTCTGAGTTTGTAACTGGGGAGATGATATTTTCTAAGGAGAGCTCAAAGTCATCAGGCACATCCTCAATTACAAGGCCATAAGCTGTTTCCTGATATTTACAAGAGCCTCCATCTAAGGCCACTGAAACAAGCTGTAATTCCTCACCATCTAGCACTAAGGGCGCTTTTTTATCAGTGGTCAAACGACGATAGCGCACTAAGGATGAGACCTTAGTATTCTCATCTGATAGATCAAAGGTAAGCTCGGCACTTATAGCGGTAAAGTCAGGAGCTTTGTAATCACTACGCTTTTTGGCTTTGAACTTGGCCATAGAATTATCCTTACTTTATGGGCTGAAAAAAGGCGGGTTTTCTTATCCCGCCTTTTAAAAATTAATTTGCTGATGCTTGAGCCTTAGGAGGTGCAAAACGACGCAGAACACTGCTATCAGCACTCTTTACTAAGCGCTCACTTTGAGCACTAGCAAGATCGGAGGCAATATTCACAGTCTCCTTTAAAAGCACATCGTCAAACTCAAAATCCTCAGGCAGATCTTTAATATTCTTAAGCAAAGGCTTATTCATTGCCTTAAGACGGATATTGGCAGCATTAAGACGGAAAGCATCATCTTGAGCCTTAAGCTCCTCACGCTTCTTTAAATTAACCGTGAGATACTGCTCTTTTTTAAGTGAGCGGTAACGGGCAAGCTCATCTGCCATGATCTTAAACACCGGATCGTCTTTAACACGCTCCTCATGCTTTATAGTCAAAGGCTCCACATAGGCATCGATATTAAGATAAGGCTTATAGTCAACGCTCTTGATGCTATCCCAAGGCAGAGCATTCTGCTCGGTGCGCTCACCATACTCCTCATCATCAACTAAGCCTGGAAGCACGATATCAGGCTTAACGCCCTCAAGCTGAGTTGAGCCACCGTTAATACGATAGAACTTGCCTATAGTATAGTGAATAGAGCCCAAAGGAGCTGCTGACATATCATAGATACGCTCAAGCGGACGTGACTGCTGCACGGTGCCCTTACCAAAGGAGGTATCACCTACGATTAAAGCCCTTCCATAATCACGTAAAGCGGCGGCCATGATCTCAGATGAGGAGGCACTTAGGCGATTTATCAATACTACCAAGGGCCCATCATAGGCGATGGTGTCATCAGTATCGCTTTGTACAAGCTCATTACCCACAGCATCGCGTACTACCACTATAGGACCTGATTTAATAAACAAGCCTGATGAATCAACGGCCTCAGGAAGCAGGCCACCACCATCAGAGCGCAAATCGATAATTATCGATTTAACCTTGTCCTTTTTAAGCTTCTCAAGCTCACGAGCTATATCCTTATGCAGATCGGTATAGAAGGATTTAACTGAGATCACGCCAACCTTAGTACCATCGTAGGCAGTCTTTACCTCGCCTTTGGCCTCTCTATCCTGCAAACGGATCTTGTCGCGAATTATCTCAACTGAGAAGGTCTTAGCATTAGCGCCATCGCCTCGCTCGATATCTAAGGTAACCTTAGTACCCTTAGGTCCCTTGATCTTTTTGACTACATCATTAAGACGCCAACCAGTGATATCGTCATAAGTGCCATCTTCCTGCCTTACCCCTACTATCCTATCTTTTGCCTTAAGCTTTTTTGAATGCTCAGCAGGAGATCCTGGAATTATCTCGTTTATCGTGGTGTACTCATCCTCAGAGGTGAGCACTGCACCTATGCCTTCAAGCGATAAATTCATATCATCGTTGAAGTTTTCTGTATCCTGAGGTGAGAAATAATTAGTATGCGGATCGATAGCTGTAGCAAAGGAATTTTCAAAGGTTGAGAAGGCATCCTCACTCTTAGTCTGCGCAAGTTTTGACAAAGCTGCAGTATAGCGACGAGTGATCTTCTGCCTTGCCTCCTCATCGGTCTTGCCATTTAAGAGCTGATTGTCATACTCATTGATGATCTCTGCATCCCATTGCTTTTTCAAAAGATCTGCATTTTCAATAAAAGGAGCCTTGGTGCGATCACGCATGAGCTCAAGATCTGAGTTAACATCAGGACTTTGCTTCATTGCCTCTAAGAAGTAAGAGTACTTCACAAAGCGCTTTTTCATGGCAGCGTTATATAAGGCAAAGGGATAGCTAAGATCACAATACTTTATCGCACGCAGGATCTGCTCTTTATTTTGATATAAGGAGTCAGCCTCAGCCTTAGTTAAAAGGGATCTGCCATAATCTAGGTAGGAGAGATATTGATCGATCACCTTGTCGGCAAAATCGTCATTGATATCTACAACCTTGTAATGGGCTCTAGTAAAGAAATTAGCAATACGCGAGCATGAGGTTGCATGCTGCGCCTCGGGAACTAAATTAGGCAGATCCTCAAATTTAGGGAGCACCATCTTAGCATTGACGGTATTTGCAGAAATTAATGCAATAACGACAAAACTTAAGGTGGATAAGGAGATCTTTTTTGCCAAATTAACGCCGGAGGTAAATTTATTTACTCCGGCATTCTTTAATACGTTTTGCAAGAACTAAGCCTCGCGTTAATCCTGCTTTGCAGTAGGGATCATGATGCGATCAAGAGGAAGGGATACGGTCATACCAGTATGCAGAGTAACAGCAACTGAGGTGCCATTTAATTCTGCAACGCTTCCACGTACAAAATGGGACTCAGAGGAGACTACCAAAACCTGAGTGCCAATGGAGAGCTCTGATAGATCAGCCTTACGACCAGGGATGGGACGGCTCTGAGGCTTCTTATCATTCTTCTTAAAATTATTCTTGCCCTTAGCTGCAAAATTAGCCTTAGGGCCCTGAGCATTAGGCTTATTAAAGCGACGTGGAGCCTTTTTAGGCTTGTTGTTGACCTTGCGCTTGGAGTTTATTTCATCAAACTTAGCCTTAGCAAAGTCTGCATGCTCCTTGCTAACAACCTCACCCTCTTCACCATTAAGGCCTACGCGCTTAGCACCCTCTTTTAAGGAGAAGAGATAACGTAGACGGCTGGTGTAGAAGGACAAAGCGGCACGAACCTTAGTGATAGTGACATCGTCACGACCTTCGATAGCGGCGCGCAGATCAGCAAAGATACCAATCTTTAAGGGCTTGCAATTGCCTTCCTTAATAAAGGCATTTGGGAAAAGCTTATAAAGAAGCTCCAAGGTCTCTTTGATGTGATCAAAGCGTGAGCCTTCAGGCTGTGCTACTTTTGCATCGCCTGCATCAGTCTTTTGGGTCTCAACCTCTGCGGTTGCAACTTCATTGTTTACTGCTTCAATCTCAACTGCAGTATTAGAGACATTATCCTGAGATCCCACCTGGAACTCCTTAAAATACTCGCGCTAATAATAAGCGCTAAACTATCTATATAAATCTTTATAAAAAGCGAGCTTAGCTTGAAAATCAACTCACCTTCTTTACACAACTAAGGGCGAATTGTATCAAATTTAGCTACAGCATTCATCAAAATGGCCAAATACTGGTGCAAATTCTAAAAATAGCCTGTCAAATGCGCCAAAGCGTGTAGCAATTGAGCTCCTTTATGCAGAAGGCTCATCGCTATGCACCTCAACTTTTTTAAAGGACTCACCCTTTTTGGCAGCCTTTTCCTCATTTAAAGCTGTAGGCTTATCGCTTAAGTCAGGATAGCGCTCAGGCTCCCCCTCAGGTCTTGTTTTAAAGCGGCGATGCAGCCATAGATACTGATCTGGGCGCGATAAAATCATCTGCTCTAAAATTTGATTTACCCTGATGGTATCGGCCATTACATCCTCGGTAGGGAAATTATCAAGAGGAGGTAAGACCTTTAAAACATATTTGCCATGATCACGCATAGTCCATGAAGGCTGTACTATCGTATCCTTAAAGCGGGCTAGATCGTGAGTTCCCGTAACCGTAGCAGCCTTTTTTACGGCAAAGAAAGGGGCAAATACTGAGACCTTAGCGCCATAATCTTGATCAGGTGCGTACCAAATTGGCACCTTGCGCATCATAGCCTTAAGCATAGAGCGCGGATCCTTTGAAGATACTAAGGCAAGGTTATCGCGAAGGCGGCCCTTAACCTGCAAATACTCCCACACGGGATGCTCTGAGGGGCGATAGACGCCAATGCCTGGCTTTATAAGTAGCGCATATAAGCGTGCCATGATCTCAAGATGTACAAAATGGCAGGTAAGCACGATGGTAGGCTTATTTTGCGCAGCCAGCTCACGGGCAGCAGCAATTTCCTTTTCATCAAAGCTTGCATGCTTTAAAAGGCGTTTGTCTGACCAAAACCACGCAATACCGGTCTCAAAGATAGCAACACCAGAATTTTCTAGCACGCGCTTCATCATCACCTTGCGCTCTTGCTCCCCCATATCAGGGAAGGCTAACTTTAAGTTAGTCTCAAGCACATAACGACGCGAGGGCATGATGGCGCCGATTAGTCTGCCTAATTGACGCCCTAAAAACATCTGCACGGGGTATGGCAGTAACACCACGAGGAGATAAAAGCATCCTGCTACTAGCCATGAGAGCCAAAAATAAGGATGCAACATTTTTTTTGAGAATAAGGCCTCAGAGACAAAGCCCTTGCCCCAGCCCTTACCCATCAGCGAAAAGCGGCGTTGCTTTTTACGCTCCTTTTCCTGCCGACGATAGGAATCGTGTAATTTGAATTTTCTTTTAGGCTCTTCAATATCGCTCATGAAATCGTAAAATCCAATGTCAAAATGCTGATATCAACATGCTTATACCAACACGGTGTCTGTAGAATATAGCAAAAGCGAGGCTTAATTGTTAAATAAAACAGACATTTTCTTGTATTTGTTAAGTAAAAGTTCAGAAAAAGACAATACGTAAAAGGTTTCGTCAAAGCACCTACAGCCTATATAAAAACAAAGCTATAGGTGCATGCTCAAGTGTTTCTCGCAGCTTTTAGCAAAGTTTACTTTTACTTAACTTGCTTATGCTTATATGCCTGATATTTTACTCTTTAAAGATTTCCTGCCAGATCCTGCGCACATTGGCAGTCTCTGATGGAACATCCTCATGTGGCAAGATACGCTTTAAATCTGCAAGCGACAGCTTGTGATACCAGCGGCGCAAGGCAATATAGGCCTCACATAGCATAGCGGCATCCTCTGTGCTTAAAATACCTAAGCGGGCACATTCCTCAAAAATACGCACATTATCCGACCACAGCACCATATCAGGATGCTTTGGCGCCTCACGTAGCATTAAATATTGAGCTAAAAACTCAATATCCACAATACCGCCACGGCTCTCCTTTAAATCAAAGAGCTTGTCATTACCCCTATCAAGATTATCAAACATCTTCTTGCGCATGGATAAAACGTCTGCTCTTAGCTTTTGCGGATCGCGCGGTGTTCTTAAAATCTTGTCGCGTATCTTTTGGAAAGCCTCACATACCCTCTTAGAGCCTGCAATAGGACGGGCTCTTACTAAGGCCTGATGCTCCCAGGTCCATGCCCTATGCTCCTGATAATCAAGATAGCTTTCAATATCTGAGACCAATACTCCAGAATCTCCATCAGGACGCAGACGCATATCCATATCATAGAGCACGCCACCTGAGGTTCTAGTGGTTGAAAAGTGCATAAGCTTTTGAATAAAGCGTGAATAGAAGGTAAGACAAGCTACGCTCTTATCTCCAAGGGTCATGCCATCATTTTTCTCGCGGATAAAGACCATGTCGAGATCTGACTTATAACCAAGCTCAATGCCACCTAGCTTGCCATAGGCAATAACGGCAACTCCCGTCTCATCGGCGCTAGTGCCCTCAGGCATACCATATTGCGCGGTGGTATAGCGCCAAGCTAGTGCCATCAGCTCACGCACTAAGGCCTCAGCAAGGAAGGTTAGGCAATCAGAGATCTTCATCAAAGGCAGCTTTCCGGCCTTATCAGATAAGGAGACTCTTAGCACCATCAGCTTTTTAAAAAGCCTCATCTCCTCCATTTGCTCCTCAAGATCATCGCCTTCAATTCTAAGCATGCGCTCACGTAGCAGTGCTTGGAATTCCTCTGTTGAGGGAGGAGCGTTAAAGTACTGCGGCATGATGAGCTCATCTAATAAGATAGGATGGGCGGTAATAAGATCAGTTGCAAAGGCGTTATCGGAGATGATGGAAACTACACGCTTTAAAACCTGCGCGTTATCTCGCAAAAGCTGCAAATAAGGCGTACGCAGAGCTATAGTTGAGATTAATTTAGCAAGCTTTGCATAAATTTTGCTGCAATTTTCCCTATCGCACACTGCTCCAATTAAACGAGGCATGAGCTTTTGCAGTGTGGCACGCCCCACTGGTCCTACCGGCATTCTTGCAAGGGTGTGCTGCAGGGAAATTACGGCATCAGCAAGAGCTGCAGCCTCCTCCTTATGCAAAATTCTATCCTCTAAAAGTGGCGTAAGCTCATCCTTAGTACAAGGAGAATCTAAAAGATCGGCAAAGGCCTCCGAGGCCTTCTCATCCTCGCTCTCCTGTACCTCCTCAGAAGATACCACCTTTAAAAATTCCTCATGCACGCCTGCGGTGATCTCATCAAGCTCTAAGAGGAATTTATCCCAAGCCCCCTCCTTATTAGGATCCTTATTTAAGGCAATTAGTAGTCTGTCCTGATCGCGCTTTATATCAGGTAGTGTCTGTGTCTGCTTATCAGATAGCTCCTGCAGACAATTTTCAACTCGCCTTAAATAACAATAACTTACATCAAGAAGCGTGCTTACCTCAGGAGGCATGAGATCAAGCTCTTTTAAAAGTCCTAAGATATAACGCAAGTTTCGAGCACGAAGCTCAGGGATGCGACCACCGCGCATAAGCTGAAATACCTGCGCGATAAATTCAACCTCACGTATCCCGCCCTTTCCAAGCTTAAAATTATGATTTAGCGCCCGACGTCTTACCTCAGACTCAATAAGACGCTTTAATTTGCGTAAGGATTCTACGGCACCATAATCAAGATAACGGCGAAAAACGAAGGGCTTTAACATGGAGATAAGCTCCTCGCCATACTCTCCGGTATGTAAAAGACCGCCTAGGAGACGGGCTTTAACTAAGGCATAGCGCTCCCAGGTACGTCCCTGTGTTTCATAATAATTAGAAAGCGCATCAAAGGAGCTTACTAAAGCACCGGCATCGCCAAAGGGACGCAACCTTAAATCGATACGGTAGCAAAAGGAATCTACCGTTCTATCAGATAAAAAGTTTGAGGTGCGCTGTACGATGCGGGAGAAAAACTCAGTAAAGGATACACTGCTACGTCCGCCCTTAGTCTCACCCTCATGGGCAAAGCAGAAAATAAGATCGATATCAGAGGAGAAATTAAGCTCGCCTCCTCCTAATTTACCCATGCCATAAGTTAGAAGCGGCAGTGGTGTACCATCATCCTCTAAGGCATCACCAAGGCTTATTGCTAAGGACTTTCTTACATATTGCAAAGTTCTTAAAACTATTTGCTCAGCATAAGAGGTCAAAACGCGAAACATCTCATTTAAAGAGGCCCGCCCCGTAAGATCACGCCAGGCCGCCATGGCAAGACGGGTACGTCTTAAAATGCGCAAGCGGCGTTTAAACTCCATCTCGCCAATATTCAGTGGCAAAAAGGCTACTACATCTTTGGCGATAGGATCATCAGGATCCTCGCTATGACGTATCACATTTTGATTTTGGGAAGGCTCACCTATTTCATATAGCGCTTTATCTAAGGCGCCAGCGCTTATCAATTTGGCGCATTCATCTGCATAAGAGAAAATAGTTCCGGCAACAAAATCAGATAATCCAAGGATCTGCAAAAAATCATCGCGTTCATCGAGGATCGCGAAGGTTTCACTCTTTACCCTATTTTTGATGCGGTTATATTCTCGCTCGGCCTCTTTTTTTAGATCATCGGTAAGGGCCAGAGGATTTTTAGGATTGGGAACTATGCAAAACTTCATATGCAGTCCTTAAGTAGAAAGCTTACTGTCGTCTAACTTTTATTTATAGATCAGAATATTAGCGATATTAACTCAAAGTTTTGCTTATTTTCCAAATAAAAGAGACTAATGTGAAGTGTACTTAAAAATAGCACTCAATTCCTTTGCTAGAATAGCAAGCTAAATTTGTATGAATACCTTTGGGATGAGATCATGGATAAAAAAGATCTGCTAAAAGCCTTTGGATCTTTGAGCACTAATCAAGCATCTAACTTTAATACCTTTCCTGCAAGCTATAAAAAGCTTTGCTATGCCATCATTAGCTGCAATTTTGAATTTAGCTATGAAATATTAGCAAGAATATTTTCCTACTATAAATTTAAGAGCAAGGACATTGCTCATTACTATAACATGTTGCTAGAGCATGGCTACCTGTTGGGCTCCCCAAAGGCAAGTTTTACCATGAATGGTAATTGTACAAAGTATGGCGAGCTTAAGATAACCTACAAGGCCTTTGATGAAATCACCTCCGCTATGACCGAGGCTGATATCGAAACCATAGAGCTAAAGAACGTATATAGTGGCCGCACCTCTTCCTACTTTATACATTTTGCAGGATCGGATCCTAAGATCGCTGAGTGGAACTACGTCTATTTTCTAAAGCAAGTTTTAGCAAAGGATACTGCCAAGGTAGCAAAGTCTAAGGATTACAATCCATCTTTTGATCAAATGTTGCAATTTTGCCAAAATGCTAGTACCTACATCTTTGGCATGCTAAAGGATCCTAAAAGAAAGAGCTTTTTTGACAAGCAAGATCCTATGTTTTATGACGCCCTTTATGAAACTTTTTGGAAATACATGCGTGATATCTACGATGAAAGCACTGTAGATACCGTCCTTGCTAATCTTCAAAAATGTCTTGAGCAAAAGCACACCAAGGCAGATCATTTCATCTCTTGGGGACTGTTTTTAAAATTTATCAACAACGGACATCCTGAGCAGTATCTTGAAAAGATGCCACAAGATACAGCAGAATACCATCTGCTAAATGCGATCACCCTATATCTTCAGGGTAAATATGGAGATGCGGTCAAAACTGCCCGCAAGGCCTTTGCACTTTTAAAAATACTGCATCAGTCAATCTCCTACTACCGCTTAAGCCAATACTATCGCCACTTTGATTATTACTACCAAAACTTTTTCTACGCGCTCATACTGCATGCAGATAGAATAAATCCTGCTACAGCCAAAATAATGCAAACCACGCTTAATGATAAGTACGCTGATAGGATGTATGCCTCCATGGTCACCATTATCTGTGCCGTAGATCTCAGACAGGATCCCTATAAGTACGCCCAAGGAGTACTGGATGCGTGTATTTTTAATTACACCAACAACGATCATCTAATCACTGAGGGAGTTTCACTAGTCTTTGAATGTGTAAAAACGGCGCTACAGCTTAAGGTAAAGGACGTAAACCACAAGCAAGAACGCCTCGTAGGCTTTAGAGACAATACCAAGAGAATTGCCCATGCTTTAGGCTATGCTAAGGTTATTGCCCAAATTTATACGGCCTTGCTCACTAATAGCCCTGCTCAAAATAAGCGCTATGAAGAGGAGCTTGGCATGTCCTCAATGCTAGGCTTTAACAAGGTTAAATCCGATTGGGAACAGAAAGTCGACGCCATTATAGAGCAACTACAACGCAATCAAAAGCAAAAGGACGCTGATAAGAATGGAACTAAAGCTAAAGAG
>CAVHVI010000026.1:0-16905 GCA_963639245.1 Bacteroidaceae bacterium | reverse complement strand
GTATTGCAAATATCGCAATTTATTTTTTTCAAACCTAAACTTGATCGATAAGGAAAACAGGGTGCTAGATCTAAAAGACGCGGCCACATTCTTAAGACTGTGCGAGACCTCAAACCTGACCAGAACCGCTTCACTATGCCATGTAAGCCCATCAACCTTGAGCAGAACCTTAAACAAGCTTGAGGAGGATCTGAAAACTAAGCTGTGCATACGTGATAAGAAGGGAGTGTTTATCACTGACGCAGGTCGTAAATTTGAAGCCTTTGCCAGAAAAACCTTAAATGAATACGCCGAGCTTGAAGGTACTCTGCACACAGATCCTGACGCCGTAAGCGGCACCATTCGCATCTATTGCTCGGTGACTGCCTGCTACATGTTCATTCCCCGTCTTTTAAATGAGCTTCACCTCTGTGCCCCTAATCTTGAGATCAAGATTGAAACTGGCGATCCCTCAGAATCCATACAGCGTCTTGCCAATGAGGACTCCTTAGACTTTGCCATCAGTGCGCTTCCTTCAGAGATCCCAGAGGAAATTACTTATGTTGATCTAGTAACCTTCCCGCTTATCCTAATTGCCCCTAAAAAGCCACGCTTTGAGGGAGCAGGTAGCGATTACTCCTCCTATGATCTCTCCGCTGTGCCCTTTGTGATGCCTGAGGCCGGACAGCTGCGCTATGAGGTTGAAAAATGGTTTTCATCTCAAGGCATAGTACCTAACATCTATTCTGAGGTCGCAGGTCATGAAGGAATAGTAAGTCTCACTGCCTTAGGCTTTGGCATAAGTGTGGTACCGCGCTTAGTTTATGACATCTCCCCTTTCCGCAATGATGTCTTTGTCTTGCGTGAACTCCCGTGGGCAGATTTTCGCGTAGCCTTGTGCTCGCTTAAAAAGAAGCAGGAGGATCGCCGTATCAGCACCGTCATGCAGGTAGCCTCGCGTATTGCGCCTTCCTTTGAGCCTGATCTCACCCGTCGCCGCGCGGAGTCCTTGCTCTAGCCTAGCAATTTCTTTAATCCTATCATTTGAGGCCTATTGCCCGTTTAGGCCTCTGATATCCCAAAACTCCACAAGCTCAAGAATTTCCCCCGCAAAAATTTGTGAACTTAGGAAAATAAGTACAAAACTCAAGCGTTTGTTTTTAATTTTAACAATATGAATGTATTATCATGGTAAGAAGGCGTGTCATACGTCATCAATACAACCGGGAATTTCAGGAGATAATGCATGTTCCACAACATCGACCCGACCCAGACTAAAGCCTGGAAAAAGCTAACTAAGCACTTTCAGCACACCCAAGACAGAACCATCAAGGAGCTGTTTAAGGAGGATAAGGGCCGTTTCGACAAGTTCCACTTGACCGCTGCTAACGGTGATCTCTTAGTTGACTACTCCAAAAACATCATCGACGAGGAAACCCTTGCTTTATTGTTAGAGCTTGCTGAGGAAACCAAGCTTAAGGACAATATCGAGGCAATGTTCTCAGGTGAGAAGATCAACCGTACCGAGGATCGTGCAGTACTCCACACTGCATTGCGTAATTTCTCTGGCAAGAGTGTTTTTGTTGACGGTAAGGACGTAATGCCTGAGGTTAAGGCTGTCCTTGAGAAGATGAAGACCTTCTCTGAAAAGGTTATTTCTGGTGAGTGGAAGGGCTATACCGGCAAGGAAATCACCGACGTTGTTAATATCGGTATCGGTGGCTCTGACTTAGGCCCAGTCATGATCACCATGGCTCTTACCCCTTATCACAGCCGTCTTAAGACTCACTTCGTCTCCAACATCGATGGCACTCATATCGTTGAGACCTTAAAAGAGTGCGATCCTGAGACTACCCTCTTCTTAATTGCATCTAAGACCTTCACTACTTTAGAGACCATGACCAATGCTCATACTGCTCGTGATTGGTTCTTAAAGACTGCAAAAGATGAGAGCGCTGTTGCTAAGCACTTCGTAGCACTCTCTACTAACACCAAGGAAGTTACCGCCTTTGGTATCGATCCTGCCAATATGTTTGAGTTCTGGGACTGGGTTGGTGGCCGTTACTCCTCATGGTCAGCAATCGGCCTCTCCATTGCTCTTGCCTGTGGCTATGACAACTTTGAGCAGTTCCTAAAGGGCGGCTATGAGTATGATGAATACTTCCGCAATACTCCTTTTGAGAAGAACATCTCTGTATTGCTCGCCTTGATCGGTATTTGGTACAACGATTTCTATGGCTTTGAGACTGAGGCCATCCTTCCTTATGATCAGTACATGGCTCGCTTCCCTGCCTACTTCCAGCAGGGCAACATGGAGTCCAATGGTAAGAGCGTTGATCGTAATGGCAATAAGGTTAAAGAGTATCAGACTGGCCCTATCATCTGGGGTGAGCCTGGCACCAATGGTCAGCATGCCTTCTATCAGCTAATTCATCAGGGCACCAAGGTTATCCCTTGCGACTTCATCGTTCCAGCAATTTCCCACAACCCTGTGGGCGATCATCACGTCAAGCTCATCTCCAACTTCTTTGCCCAGACTGAGGCTCTAGCCTTTGGTAAGAGCAAGAAGCAGGTTATTGCTGAGTTTGAGGCTAAGGGTGTTGCTGAGAAGGATTACAAGGATGTGGTACCTTTCAAGGTATTCCGTGGCAACCGTCCTACCAACTCCATCTTGGTAAAGGAAATCACCCCACGCATGCTCGGTATCTTGGTTGCTCTCTATGAGCACAAGATCTTCGTACAGGGCTCCATCCTTAACATCTACACCTTCGATCAGTTCGGTGTTGAGTTAGGCAAGCAGCTTGCGATGAAGATCATTCCTGAGCTTACTACCGATGAGGAGATCACCTCTCACGACAGCTCAACCAATGGCCTCATCAATGCTTATAAGAAGATGAAATAAGCATTTGATAGGTAACAAACTAGCATCAAGCATTTGATGCTAAAAAAAGGCAGATCCTAGTGATTTGCCTTTTTTAATTCCCCTCCCCTAGCAACAGGCCTACTCTCCCTTAGGCTTATCTTGAAGCGCCTCAAGCCTTGATATCCCCTGCCTATCTTATATATACGTCCCTTTTTCTCACCTATGGCCTCAAGATCTCCTTGGGATACTAGGGAGTTTAAACGCAGATAAGCTTTTCTTGGAGGTAAGTTAGTATCGGTGATGCTCTCAGTCCTATTGGCTCTTTCGCGTGCGGCCACCTTAGCTAACACTAAATTCTCCTGATCCCTAAGCGAGAGCTTGGAAATATCGTAAGCCCCCTCTTCTTTATTACCTTTTGCGCAAGCTTATTAAGCTCCTTTTTAATTTCAGTGCTTGAGGCCATAGGATCGTCAAAATCATGGAGCATATAGTAGTCATCATGCTCCTCAATCCTTGCTATTACCTTATCCCTAATTAAAATCACAAGCTGAGAGTGCACGCGCTCCTGCCTAAAATGGGTTTTCTCAACAAGATCTTGCTCACTTTGAAATTTATATCGTCTTAAAGGATAACAACGAAAAATCCTTCAAGGCCGCCAGTAAAGCGTGTGAGCTAGGGTATGACGTAGGTTGTTATAATGTAGCAACTAAATACTATTTAGGTCTCGGGGTTAACAAGGACGCCGAGCAATCACGGGCATTTTTTAGGCAATCCTGCAATTTGGGATTTGATTTGGCCTGTGACCACTATGTAAAGCTATTCTATAGAAAATAAACTGAGCTTAGGCGCATTAAGACATGGATTTTCAAGATCAAGATTTAGACTACATCCCCTTGCACGTACATTCGTGCTATTCAATTAACGATGGTCTTGAAAATGTAGGCCCCATCGTCAAACGCGCATCTAAGCTTAAAATGCCCGCCATCGCCGTAACCGACTGGTGCAATCTGGCAGGCTTCGTCCGTTTCTATAATGCCTGCAAGGGCGCTGGCATCAAACCCATCATGGGCGCCGATCTTAAGATCCGCGAAAAAGCAGGCCTTGGTGAAAAGGAGCGTACCTTTTGGGTAACCTTGCTTGCCATGGATAGAGTTGGTAAGCAAAACCTCTATGACATACTCTCGCGCGCCTGGCTTGATACTAACAGCCCTAACATTGCCGATGTCGCCGCAACTTTAGAAGATCTGGCAACCTATTCTGAGGGTATCATCCTGCTTGATGGCTTTCGTGGAGATATCGCCGCCTTTGCAGAAATTGATGATACCGATGCCATAGAAAAGCGTATTGCCTTCTATCAAAAATACTACCCAACACGTTTTTGCTTGGAAATTACCCGTACGGGACGCGCAGGTGAGAGCAATTTTGAGGCCGTAGCCTTAGATCTTTGTCTAAAGCACAATATTCCCCCAGTGGCATCTAATGATACCCGCTATCTTTTAGGTCCTCAGGATACTCCTAGCGATGGCTTGACTGATGCCTATATTCACTCGGTACGTGTCTGCATCCAAAATGGTGTGCAGGTAGGTAATAAGGATGTAGAGCGCGAATACTCCGATCAGCAATACTTAAGAAGCGCCGCTGAAATGCGTGAGCTTTTTGCAGATCTTCCTGAGGCTCTTTATAACACCCGCATCATTGCCGAGCGCTGTAACGTTGATATTCAGCTAGATATTCCGCGTCTGCCACACTATGACACCGGCGATATGAGTACCGCCGACTGCCTGCGTATGGAGGCAAGAAATGGACTTAAAAAACGTCTTGAGTTCCTCTTTCCTGATGAAAAGGAGCGAGAGGCTAAGCGTCCTGAATATGAGGCTCGTCTTGAAACTGAGCTTAACGTTATCATCACCATGGACTTCCCAGGCTACTTCCTCATCGTTATGGAATTTATTGCCTGGTCTAAGGATCATGGCGTTCCGGTAGGACCAGGACGTGGCTCAGGTGGTGGCTCCTTAGTTGCATACGCCCTCCGTATTACCGATTTCGATCCTATGCGCTTTGATCTGCTCTTTGAGCGATTCCTAAATCCAGAGCGTGTATCCATGCCTGACTTTGACGTGGACTTTTGTCAGAAAAAACGTGCCTTAACCCTACAGCATGTGGTTGATCACTATGGTCGTGATTCAGTATCGCAAATTGCCGCCTTCGGTACTCTTGCGCCAAAGGCCGCCATTCAAGGCGCCGGTCGTGCTATGGGAACTCCTCTAGGAGCAGTACGTAGGCTTACTAAGATGATCCCCGAGAAGCCTGGTGTCACCTTTAACGATGCTCTAGGTATTGATAAGAAGGGTAATCCCTGTGAGCCGTTATCCCCTGATCTTAAGGAATACTACGAAAACGCTAAGATAAATAATGATACCGAGGCCGTCGAGCTTATCAATGTCTCTAGGCGTCTTGAGGGTGTCATTCGCAGTATCGGAAAACATGCAGCCGGAGTTGTGATCTCACCTACCCGTATTGCCGAGTTTGCGCCCGAAATGCTCGATTCTGACGGCAATCCTATTACCCAATACGACAAAAAGGACGTGGAGCACGCAGGCTTAGTTAAGTTTGACTTCTTAGGTCTTACCACCCTCACCATCATCGATGAGGCTAAGGTCATGATCGATGAAAAGCTCAAGCGTCAGGGTAAGCCTCCTATATGTATTGAGGCTATTCCCTATGATGATCCGCTCTCATACAAAGTCCTACAGCAATGCGAAACCACGGCGGTATTCCAGCTTGAAAGTACTGGTATGCGTCAGCTCATTGGCAAAATGCAGCCAGATCGCATCGATGACATGATCGCATTGGTGGCGCTCTATCGACCTGGCCCCTTAAAATCCGGCATGGTTGATCACTTTGTGGAGCGTAAGCATGGCCGTGAGCAGGTGTGCTACCCCCAGCCTGATTTCCAGGATATGGATCTAAAGCCTATCTTGGATTCAACCTATGGCGTTATTGTGTATCAAGAGCAGGTAATGCAGATTGCGCAGGTGCTCGCAGGCTACTCTCTAGGTGGTGCAGATATTCTGCGTCGTGCCATGGGTAAGAAGATCAAGGCCGAGATGGATGCACAGGTTGATGTGTTCTCCAAAGGCGCAGCCAAAAAGGGCAAGGACGTCGGCATTGCCATGAAGATCTTCAATCAGGTGCAGCAGTTTGCAGAATACGGCTTTAATAAGTCGCACTCTGCAGCCTACGCAATTGTGGCTTGGTGGACGCTATATCTTAAGGTGCACTATCCAGCTGAATTCCTCGCTGCCATGATGACCTCCGATTGTCTTAAAACAGAAAAGCTCATTGCCTATATCTCAGAGGCTGAGCGCTGTGGCGTTAAGGTAAATCCTCCTGATGTAAATATCGGAAAATATGCCTTTGGTGTAGGACTTGATGGCAATATCATCTACGGCTTCTCGGCAATTAAGGGCATAGGCGAGCCCTTGGTTAATCGTTTGGCCGAAGAGCGTGAAAAGAATGGCCCTTACAAGGACTTATTCGATTTTGTATCTCGCGTTGGCAAGGAATATCTAACTAAGGCTATGCTTGAGGCCATGATCAAGGCAGGAGCTATGGATTCAATAGGACCTGGGCGTGGGATCATGATGGCCGCTATTCCAACAGCCATGCAATATGCCTTGCAAAAGGCCTCCGATCAGGCCTCAGGACAATTTGATCTCTTTGCCGCAGTTGCGGAGGATACAAGACCTTGCTATCCAAATGTGCGTGATTGGAGTGAAAAAACTCGTCTATTTTATGAGAAAAGTCTCTTAGGCTTATACCTCTCAGGCCATCCCATCGATGCCTATAGAGCAGAGCTGGTGCGCTACTGTGGCGGCCTTACCTTCAAAAACATGACTCCAGGTACTGCCGAACGCCCACGTCATGTAACATTTGCTGGAGTGGTCAGTGCCTGTACTACCAAGCTATCTAGCAAGGGAGATGGTTCTAAATTCTATATTGTTACCCTAGACGATAGTACCTCTACCTTTGAAGTTGCATTTTTTGGCAAGACAGCAAGACGCTTTGAGCAAATCAATGAGGAGCGAGAGAAGCGTAATACTGCTCGTCGTGGCCGTGGGATTAAGCAGGAGGCCGAAGGACAGATGTCGCCTTTGATCCTTGTGGTATCTGGACAACTATCAGAGGGCGAGGATGGACGCCTTAGAACTAGAATTCAGGAGCTTTCATCATTAGAGGAGCTAAGACTGCAAAATGCTCGCTCCATACGACTTAATTTCTCCGAGCAAACTTTTAAAGATAATGCCAAAAAGATAATTACCCTGCTTGAGGATAATCGCATGAGCCGCGATGAGGTAAAGCAGAAAAAGAGAGATGCTGAGGATCCTCAAAAGATCCCTGAGGGCTGTACCTTAAAACTTGCAATTGGAGGCAAAGAAGCAGATCTCAATGGTAGCTTTGTCTTTTTGCCAACAGATGAGCTTATTGATGGTTTGCGAGAGTTCTCTGATAGAAACGCAGTAAGAGTAGGCTACAGCGCTTAGAGGTAGTGTGCTTTAGAAAATTTAAGGCTTAGTAGTACTAGCTAAAAAGTGAGCTTCTCTGCTTTTAACCTCAAAAATATGGCTTGCGCCCTTATAGGTATCCTTTTTGATATCTATGAGTTCGCCATCACTTAATACTGCCAACTCATAGTTATCAGTAGCCGGCACAAAGGCCGTCAGCCAACAAGGGAAAGACGGCTTGAGCTTAAAATTTTTTAAAAGCTCATCAGTCTTTAGGCTCAAGGTACGTCCTAAAAGCTTTAACGATGGATAAGAAATAAATTTATCCTGTGGGAAAACCTTAAGATCATCAAGTCCACCTAATCCACGCCCTGAAAGCTTTAAAAGACACTCTCTCAAGGTCCAAAAAAGAATGAAATCATCTAATTGAGCACATTCATCCTTATTTTTAATAAAATCCTGCTCCCTAAAAGATAGCAATCTTTTTATAAGATCCGGCATACTGCGACGCTTTCTAATACGCTCAATATCAATGCCCTGCGCACTGTTTCCCACAGCCACCACTATTAAATCGCCACTGTGACTGATATTAAAATGGATCTTAGTTAAATCAGGGAATATAGGCTTACCCTGCTCATCGCTACCTATATTAGGAAGCTTAAATTTAGGATCGTCTTTTGAAAGGAGCTTTTGCAATAAGGCTCTACCTGCTAAAAAGGTACGCTTTCTTGAATCAGAAAAGTGCTCAGCCTGCAAAAACCACTGCTTATCAAGAGTATTGGATAAGCAATAGGCATCATCAATTGATGCAATGGCAATTTGCATCAACGATCCTCCTTGTTAACTCCGGAGAAAAGTGATGAAGAGGAATCCTTATAAGGCTTATTATCTTTTACTGCTTTAAAGATAGATGAAGGCGCAAGCCTGGTGGAATTGTTATTAGAAGCATTATCTCCTCCTTTGTCCTCATCCTTGCTATTAGCAGCCTGTGGATCCTTCCTAAGACGTAGCCATTTTAAAAAAGAAGGAACTACAAACAATCCCCAAAGAACAACTGCCAAAATATAAGCAATAGCTCTATAACTTAAATCCAACTTAAAGATCCCAAGATTCATAAACATCCTTGGGAAAAGAATAGCTAGCATAAGGAAAAAGTCACCTGCTAGCATGATTATCACGCATTTTTTAAAGCATTTTGGCAAAACACAGCTTATAAATCCTAAGAACACCAATCCCCATCCAAGGGAAGAGAAAAACTGTTCAACTGCGTCCATAAAAGTGCTCCTAAAAGGCTGAAATCAAGCACGAAAATGCTAGAATATTGTGATAATTTTAACATTTTTCAAATTGTGCCGCAGATAGATACCCTGCGGACTTTCTTCTTTTCATTGCAGGGAGTTTGGCGACTCATGTTCGTCTCAAATTTAGATCCCATAGCTCTAAGCTTAGGACCTATTACCTTCGGCTGGTATGGTCTGCTCTTCACCGGTGGCTTTATCATTGGCTACTTTATCATGCAGCATTTCTTTAAGGTCCGTGGCTACAACACTCAGGATCTAGACAAGCTACTTTTAATGCTCTTTTTAGGTACGGTGATCGGTGCTCGTCTTGGTCATTGCCTCTTTTACGCACCCGACTACTACCTTGCTAATCCTCTGCAGATCCTCATGATCTGGAAGGGAGGCCTTGCAAGTCATGGCGGCACCGTAGGTGTGCTCCTTGTGCTGTGGCTTTTCTGCAGAAAGAGTCATTACTCATTTGTCGAGCTTGCCGACATGATTTCAGTACCTACAGCTTTGGTTTGTACCATGATCCGCATCGGCAACTTCTTTAACTCTGAGATCTTAGGTATCCCCACTCATTCAGATTACGGTGTAGTCTTTGCGCGTCTTGGGGAGACCTTCCCCCGTCACCCTGCACAGCTTTATGAGGCCGCTTGCTATTTCATCTTCTTTATTGCACTCATACTGCTCTATCATTTTTATAAGAAACGTCCACAAGGCTTTATCTTTGGACTGTTTATCACCCTCGTCTTTACCTCACGCTTCTTCATTGAATATATCAAGGTAGAGCAGGCTGATTATTCAACTGACTCCGTCTTAACTGTAGGTCAGTATTTAAGCATGCCCTTTATCGCAGTAGGTCTTCTGCTGATCCTCTGGGCTTATATTAAGAATTCTAAGAAAGGTAATTGATTATGGCACTTGAAATTGTGATCCTCGCAGCTGGCAAGGGTAAGCGCATGCTCTCCGATCTTCCTAAGGTGCTCCATCCTGTCGCAGGACAAAGCATGCTTGCACACGTGCTAAAGACTGCTAAAAGCCTAAACCCTGCCAAAGTCCATGTAGTCGTAGGACACAAGGCAGAAATAGTTGAAGCTGCAATTGCCTCTCTTAATGATGACATTAAGCAAAACGTAAGCTGTGTGCTTCAAAAAGAGCAGCTGGGCACCGGTCATGCTGTAGCCTGCGCCCTACCTCAAATTGCTGATGATGCTGAGGTACTCGTACTCTATGGCGATACTCCCCTGACTCCTAGCGATGTTTTAGCAGATTTTCTAAAACAGGGGCAAAACTACGATCTCTGCGTTTTAAGCGCCTATGCTGACAATCCCTTTGGCTATGGTCGTATTGTTAGAAATAATGAGGGCAATCTTGATCATATAGTTGAAGAGAAGGATGCCTCAGATGAGATCAGGAAAATCCATGAAGTTAATACCGGCATCATCTGTGCTAAAGCCTCGGTTTTAAAAGAGTGGCTACCTAAGGTTAAAAACAACAACAGCCAAGGTGAGTACTATTTAACAGACTTAGCTGGTATGCTCTCAAGCTCAAAGCATAACGTCGGCCTTACCATGGCTCCACGCTTTGATGTGCTCTCAGGCGTAAACTCTAAATCTCAGCTAGCCTTTGCTGAGCGCACCTATCAGCGCTTGCAAGCCCAAAAACTCATGCAAGATCAAGGTGTAACCCTTGCAGATCCTGATCGCATTGAGGTACGTGGTGAGCTTAGCTGTGGTCATGACTGCTTTATCGACATCAACTGCATATTTATAGGTAAGGTTGTTTTAGGCGATAGAGTTAGAATAGATGCAGGCTGTGTCATCAAAGACTGCGAAATTGGCGACGACTCTATTATCTCGCCTTATACTGTGATGGAAGAGTCTATTGCCAAGAAGCATGCGACCATCGGCCCCTTTGCCAGATTGCGTCCTGGTAATGTACTTGAGGATGAAGTACATATTGGCGATTTCGTTGAGGTTAAGAAATCCAATATCGGCAAGGGTACCAAGGCAGGCCATCTCTCATATCTTGGCGATGCTACTTTAGGAGAGAACGTCAATGTTGGTGCTGGTACTATTACCTGCAACTATGATGGTGCCAATAAGCATAAGACTATAGTTGGCAATGATGTCTTTATTGGATCTGATACTCAGTTAGTAGCTCCTGTTACAGTGCCTGATGGTGTGACCATTGGTGCAGGCACTACCTACACCTCACGCGTCAAAGCTGATGAAAAGGCCTTAGTAATTACACGCGCTAAAGAGCAGATCTTCAAAGGCTATGTTCGCCCAGCCAAGGTAAAAAAGTAAGAGCATAAGGCTTGCATCTAAGATTAAAGAATAGGAAGTTGATATGTGCGGAATTGTAGGAGCAGTTGCCTGCCGACAGGTAGCCCCAATTTTACTTGAGGGTTTATCCCGCCTCGAATACCGTGGCTATGATAGCTGTGGCATTTGTACTGAGGATAGCAATGACTTTACCTGCCTAAAGACCATAAGCAAGGTCATGACGCTAAAAGCCTTGGTAAAAGAGCATGGTTGCAAGGGCACCACCGGTATTGCTCATACCCGCTGGGCCACTCACGGTGTTCCATCAGAGGTGAATGCTCATCCTCACATCGTAGGTGATTTGGCCATGGTTCACAATGGCATCATCGAAAACTTCGCTTCAATGAAAGAGGATCTCTTAAAGAAAGGCTATAGCTTCAAATCCCAAACCGATTCTGAGGTTTTGCTGGCTAAAATACATTATCTTTCTGAAAAAGAAGGCTTGCCTTTGAAGGAGGCCTTTGCCAAAGCCTTAAGAGAAGTTGATGGCTCCTATGCTATTGCGCTAATCGATCGCCGCGATCCAAGCATTTTGCTCTGCGCTCGTAAGGGCTCACCTATGGTCATTGGCCTTGGTATTGAAGAGAAATTCATCGCATCTGATGTCTTAGCCCTACTGCCAGTTACAAATCGTTTTATTTATCCTGCTGAGAGCACCATCAGCATTATCAGCACCACTGATGTTCATGTCTTTGATCTTAATTTAAATGAACTTAAGACTGAAGTTGTTGAAAGTGAGATGGATGCAGAGTCTGTCTCCAAGGGTAAATATCGTCACTTCATGCAAAAAGAGATCTTTGAGCAGCCTCAGGCTATTGCAAATACTGCTATGGGCCGTATTACTGCTAATAAAATTGATCTCTCTTCAGTTACCGGCATGTCTGATGAGCTTTTATCCTCAGTTGAAAACATCAAGATCATCGCCTGTGGTACCTCCTATCATGCAGGTTTAGTGGGAAAATATTGGTTTGAGGATCTAGCAAACCTGCCAACCTCGGTTGAAATAGCATCAGAATACCGCTATCGCAAAGCAGTAGTGCGTCCTAATACCTTATTTATCACCATCTCCCAATCAGGAGAAACAGCAGATACTTTAGCATCTCTTCGTCTTGCTAAAGAGCAAGGCTATGTGGCATCACTATGTATTTGTAATGTAGCGGCATCTTCATTAGTAAGAGAGAGCACCTGTGCCATGCTTACAAGAGCAGGCGCTGAAATTGGTGTTGCTTCAACTAAAGCTTTTACCACTCAGCTACAGTGTCTTTTGATGCTCGCCACCTATTTAGGCAAGCTCAAGGGGGCGCTTGATGAGGAAAAGAACGCTCAGATAGTTGAAGCTATTTCCAAGCTACCTGATTATGCCAATGCCTTCTTAGACTGTGATACCCGCATTAGAAAACTCGCTCAGGATTTTGCGGGCAAGCATCATTGTCTATTCTTAGGCCGCGGGATCATGTACCCTGTTGCGCTAGAAGGTGCTTTAAAGCTCAAAGAAATTTCATATATTCATGCTGAAGGCTATGCCGCCGGTGAATTAAAGCACGGCCCTATTGCTTTGATCGATGAGAACATGCCTGTCGTCGTAGTTGCTCCTGACAATGAGCTCCTAGGCAAGCTTGAATCTAATATTCAGGAGGTTAGAGCTCGTGGCGGACGTCTCTTTGTCTTCTCGCAAGGCACAGGCAATCTAAAATGCGATGAGCAAACTGAAATTATCAATTTGCCTACAGCACCAGCAATTTTGCAACCACTACTGTTTACCCTGCCACTGCAACTGCTTGCATATTACTGCGCACTAATCAACGGCACTGACGTTGATCAACCGCGTAATTTGGCCAAATCAGTAACCGTTGAATAAGATCCTGCAGGATCATGCTTTATTGCATTTTCCTGCAATCTTGATGTCACTTAATGCATGAAGCGCTTATCTAGGCTATGTACTCCTGAGGCCACGTTTATATACGCGGCCGCTGGTCGCTATTGCGGCTCGATGTTTTCATCGGTGCTGTTCATTGCCTTTTTATTATTGGTAATGCGTCAAGGCACTAATATCATCACTGAGCAACTTCTCATCTCAGGTGCGGTAGGCGTAGTAGTATCTATACTCATAGGCTGGATTGCAGATAGTAGCTTCATCATTAAAAAAGGCGTGCTCTCTTGGATCTTAGGCGGTTCTTTGACTACTGCAGCCTGCCTACTCATTATGTTTGCCGAACCCTTGAAAAAGGATATTACGCTCTCGGCGATCACCTCGGTGCTGTGGATCATAGCCTATGTTGTATCAGACACTGCCTTTTGGTCACTAACCGCATCATTTGGCGCTAGAAAGTTATTACGTGAATCGATAGCATCCAAGGCTCGAGCATTTGGCGTTGCTTTAGCTGGGATACTCTTAATTGCAACCATCATTAGCTTATTTTATTCGCCACAGGCTAATGCCCACACTATTTTTAAATTAGGAGCTCTTTTTGCAGCTCTATTCATTTTTTTAGGCGCAGTGCTACTGTTCTCGCGCTTTGGTGAGGCGCCGCTACAGGGACTTTTGCATTGCAAGGAATTTGCAAACGTCCTCTTTAAAAATGATCAGCTAATGTCGGTTACGGTAGTAACCATACTGCAGCAATTAGCAATTTGGCTTGTTATGGTTGGCGTGAGTGCCGCAATTTTGCATTTTCAAAGCAGTGGTGAATTATTACTAGCATTTAGCATTCCGGCAATCGTCTCTCAATGTCTTGCCTATCTTATCTTTCCAAGAGTAACTCAGATCTTCAGCCGTCGAGGTGTCTTTATTATCTCGGCGGTGATCATGCTTACTGCCTATGTGCTGTTATCATTTGAAAAACCTGATGATTTAAATCATTTAGGAGGAGTTATTGCAGCATTTGCTCTGGCAAACTTTGGCATGGGATGGTCTATTGCCTCAACTACGGCCATGACGGCTGATTGTGTGGAATATGGAGAATTTAAGCTTAGAAAACGTGCGCCCTGTGTAGCCTTTTCTATGCAAACTATGGCCCGCTGTATCGCACCAGCAGCTGCTTTTTTAATCTTTGCCGCAGGCGGTCGCTTTGGTAGTCTTATCTATAAATCAAATGAGCTTGATTTACTCTATCCTTCATATCGTTTCACCATAGCTATCGCAACATTTGTCTCAGCCTTGATGCTAATAAGCTATTTAGCTACCTTTAAACTTCACGGTAAGATGTTTGAGAATGTGCTCAGAAATCTAGAAGATGGACGTGATGGACGCCAAAATAATGCAGGCTATTCAGCAAATCCTCTGCGCTATGCAATTAATAATCAAGCGGTGATCTGTCAGCTACAAGCTGATAACCCAGAGCAGGTGATGAAGCTTTTAATTGCCAAGCTAAATCAGGTTAAAGCAATTAACGATCCCAATCTCTATTTAAAAGAGATTGACCGCAAGATAAAGAAATTTCCTGCAGGTATCGCTGATGGGATCGCCATTCCTCATGCAATAGGAACCTTTGTAAATCGCCCAGCAATTGCAATTGCAACTTTAGAGACACCTCTTAATTTTGGAGCAGCCGATGGCCAAGACTGCGATTTAGTTTTCATGATCGCCTCCACTACTGCACAAAATGCCTACATTTCCCTCTTAGGACAGTTATCACTGGTGCTAAATAACAAGGGCTTTTGTGACAGACTGCGTAAAGCCGTAACCGCTGAAGAGATCATAGACAGGATCAAGCAATGCGAAAAACATCTCAAATACTAAATACCTTAACTACTGCTTTTATCTCGCTATCTATATTAATAAGTAGCAACGCTTGCGCTGAGGTTAATGTCTGCGCGGCAACTCAAACCTATTCCGCCTTAGAAAGCATCAAAGATCACGCACCTGTCGATTTTAATGTGCAATATGCAACTGCTGAAGATTTGGAAAGTATCGCCACTGAGGATAGCTCTAAGTGTGAACTTATCCTAAGCTCAGATGAAAAGCTGGCGGTGTTATTAGTAAGATCTGGCAAGCTTAATCTTGCAAACATTCATCAGCTAGTAAGAGCACCTCTCATTTTATGGTCAGCAGATCCTTCCTTGCTTGATAGCTCTGCAACGGTAGTTGCTAGGAAAAAACTAAAGTCTCTCGCCCTACCAAAAGCTGAGCTCACACCAGTTGGTTTTGCTACATCAGAAATAGTCAGCCGCAGTAATTTTCCTACTGATTATTTAAAGCACAAAATCTATCGCACCGAGCAGGAATATCAAGTTTACTCAATGGTTGAAGGTGGCAACGTGCAGGCAGGCTTTTTAACTAAGCCTTTGATTATGGATGCTACAGGTCAGACAAAAGGCTCGTTTTGGCAGGTACCTCGAGATCTGTACTCTGAACTTGGCTACTATCTGATGCCGCTTGATCGCTATCAAAACGATAGTGATGTAAAGAGACTAATGAACTATCTATTAACTTCTGATAAAGTGATGAGAGACTTCATAGCCGCTGGCTTTGATAAGCCGTTGAGCAAGAAATAGTGGCGTGCATTTATGATAAAAAACTTTCTTCATTTAACTAAAGAGCAGATTGAGCGCTTACGTCCTCTATGCCGTCTTATTTGGTGGCAGAATGAAGATGAAACTTTGCAGTGGCCTGAGCGTTTGATTGCACAAACGATGGATAAAGGTTTGTATCCTGAGTGGAAGATTCTGATGTCTGTGGTGAGCAAAGAACAGATGGGAGAAGTTCTAAAAAATGCACTACCAGGCTGGTTTAAACCTCAGGCATGGTCATACTGGCATTTAATGTGCTTGGACATTGAAGATCCTGAAATCCCACCATTACCAGTAAGGAAATTTGCATGAAAGTTTTTTCTCCACAATTGGATATTCTTCCTGCTGCGCAAAAAGACTTATGGCCTAAACTGGCTTTTACGAAGGATTTAGGATTTTGCTTATACGGTGGCACTGCTTTAGCTTTACAGCTTGGTCACAGAGAATCAGTCGATTTCGATTTCTTTTCAGATAGAAGTTTTTTTGGAGCAGAATTATTAGAAAAGTTACCAATAGTCCAAGGTGAAGTTGATGTCCGCCAATGTTCACGCAATACCTTAACATTTGTTATTGACGGTGTAAGCATCTCATTCTTTGGGCATCAAGGCTATGGACGCGTGGGCGAGCCATTGTTAACCGCTGATAACAATATTTTCGTAGCCTCCCTCTTAGATATTCTCGGACTAAAGCTTAAGGTTTTATTTGACCGAGTAGAATGGAAAGACTATTACGATATTGCAAGTCTTCTTCGTTATGGCATCTCACTTAAAGATGGCCTTTGCACCGCCAAGGCCTTTTTTGGTAATGCCTTTTTGCCTGAGCATTGTTTGATGGCACTAACGTACTTTGAAGATTTAGACCTAAAAAAAGTAACTAGGGCGGATCGTAAATTAATAAAACACTGCGTTCACGAAATTTCACTTCCTATAACCGCGTCAATAATACTTTCCTCATCATTGATTCCATCGGATTATTCAGCAAACAAGCGCTAATAACAAGAAAACGTATTGCACCATATGCTAAACAATATTTGTGGTCTTAGATGTTGTGGAAAGTCTTTAAAATGAAACACGTAAGGAAATATTATGACTTTTTATGAATATATGAATAACTATGAGTTAAGCGATAAGATAGATGAACAAATGCCTGAAAGTGCCGGTGAAGATATGGGGGTCATTGATTATCTTTTCTATGATTTATCAGATGACATGCGTGGGGACAGCCACTATGCGCATGTTTATGGCAAACCCATTAAGGACGTAAAATGTATGGCACAAAAGACCATAAAGAAGTATGATTTTAAAGGAGAAAATATTCTAAATGCCTTTACAATAGGTTTCAATGATTGGAAATCATTTTACAAAGAAGTTGATGAGCTGTTTGAAAAAATTTTGGAAAGTAATAAAGTTTCAGTTAGCAGTAGCCTATAACTGAAACTT
>CAVHVI010000025.1:0-17091 GCA_963639245.1 Bacteroidaceae bacterium | reverse complement strand
GATGGTAGTGCAACGTACGTTTGCGTGAGAGTAGATCACTGCCAGGCTCCCCATTTAAGACCGCAGTTTCAAAGACTGCGGTTTTTTCGTTTATAGCAACTGCATTTTGTTGTATTCTTTCCTAAATTCAAATTTCTTATTTCTTAAATTCTATGGATAAGCATGATAGATCGCCTCTTAAGGCTTTAAATTTAGCCGATCCTTGGCAGCTTTTAGCTGTAGGCTTTGGATCAGGTCTTCTGCCTAAGGCTCCTGGTACTTTTGGCTCTCTTGCCGCTTTGCCAATTTGTGCAGTGCTTATCTATCAGCCTCTTTATATTTCTCTTATATTCATTGTGCTTTTTACTGTTTTAGGCACTATAGCCTCAAGCAAAACAGAAAAAGTTTTAGGAATGCATGATAACAGTGCCATTGTGGTTGACGAATTCGCCGGCATGTTCATCTCGGTCTTGTTTTATCCGCTAGATTACCGTCTTTGTATTTTAGCCTTTGTTCTATTTAGAATTTTCGATATCCTAAAGCCCTTTCCTATTTCATATGTAGATAAGCATGTATCAGGAGGCTTTGGGGTGATGGTAGATGATTTAATTGCGGGCTTGTTCGCACTTATTAGTGCTCAAGGTGTCTTTTGGCTTGCTACTTTGATATTATAGGCTGGAATTTTAGATTTGTATGTTAATTAGGGTGAGTTTATGACTTTGTCTGCTAGTTCTGTAGTCGATCAAATTTTAGATGCGATTAAAGTTAAGATCGAAAACGGAGATTGGAAGATAGGGCAGTTTCTCCCTAATGACGATGAGCTGTGTCAGGAGCTTAATGTCTCAAAGGGAGTATTAAGTACTGCCTTAAGTCGTCTAGATGCCCTTGGAATTTTGCATTATGAGCCTGAGCGTGGACATGTGCTGGTACGTGACAATGTAAGTCAGTCTCTTGCCAGATCGTCTAAGCTTGGTTTTCACGATTATGTTGATATGGCCAAGGTGCTACGCTTTAGACTGCTCATTGAGCCTTTTGCCGCCGAGCAATGTGCCATGCTTGAAAGTGGCGCTTTAGCACGCCTCATTGATGAGCTGGCGCATATTTATGTAGACATGCAAAGACAGGTGAATAACCCAGAGCAGTTTGTAAAAGCAGATCTTCTCTTTCACAGTCGCATTGCCTCTGCAAGTGGCAATGAGCTTTTATCCTTTGCCTTTGATGAGGTCATCAACGTTTCCTTGAGAACTAATGAGCAGATGAATCAAGCCTTTGGCTATAACATGGGACTTTTCCATCATGGCAAACTACTTGAGGCTCTGCGTAACGGTGATCCTTTAGCTGCAAAGGATGCCATGACAGCTCACCTAAAATCTGCCTTAGATAGTATTTCTTAAGCCGAAATTTTACTTGTCAGACCTCTAATACCGTAACAAATGTCAAATTCGGTGCAATTTGGCATTTATATGCCTTTTTTATCCCTCTTTTAGCTGACATTTAATCACCAAAGCGATAAAATGTATCGCTTTGTATGGATATCTATCCTATAAAAAAATTATAACAATCGCTGGAGAAAATAAATGTCAGCCACTACTCCTGAGTCCTCCTCAGGTCTTTTGAATCGCTTCTTAGATGTGATCGAAAGGCTAGGTAACCGCCTGCCACATATTTCAATGCTCTTTATTTATGCTTTGATCGTGGCCTTGGTTGTATCCTTTGGATTATCCTTTATTGATTTTGATTATGTAAATCCTAATACCAAGGAGCAGATCAAGATCATTAATATGTTATCTGCTGATCATCTGCTAAATTTAGTTGTAAGCTCAGTTAAAAACTTCATGGGCTTCCCTCCCTTGGGTATTACCATTGTTGCTACCTTAGGTATTGGCATTGCTGAGGGCTCAGGCTTTGTGAATGTACTTATTCGCAAGTTCATGACTATCACCTCCAAGAAATTCCTAACTCCTACTGTAGTTTTTGTCTCTATCGTTTGCCATTTGGCATCAGATTCTGCTTATACCATCTTAATGCCGGTTTCTGCCTTGATCTTCTACGTATCAGGTCGTCATCCTATGGCTGGTATTGCTTGCTCCTTTGCAGGTCTTGCAGGTGGCTTTACTGCATCCTTTACTCCTTCAATTATCGATCCGGTGATGCAGTCCTTCACTGAGGCCGCATCTCACATTGTTGATCCTAACTACTCAGTCAATGTGCTCTGTAACTACTTCTATGCCTTAGGCGGTACTATCTTTGTTATTTTGTCTGTATGGTATGTGACTGATAAGATCATTGAGCCTCGTCTTTGGGCTACCATGCCTATTGATCAAAAGATCAATAAAGACGATCCTGAGTTTGATCTCTCAAAGACCACCGAGCTTCAAAATAAGTCCTTCCGTAAGGCTATATTGGTGCTTTTTGCAATGGCTATTGCCTTAGCTGCCTTATGCTTCCCAGACAATTCCATGCTACGTGCACCAGATGGCTCCTTGACCTCACCTAAGGCTCCGGTGATGCAGGCTATTGTGCCTTTGATCTTCATCTTCTTCTCAGTCCCTGGCGTAGTCTACGGCTTTGCCTGTGGTACCTTCAAATCATCCCGCGATGTATTTAAGTCCATGGATGAGATCATGAAGATGTTGCTATCCTTCATTGTCTTCTGCTTCTTTGCAGGTCAGTTCCTCTATGTCTTTGGACAGTCTGGTATTGGTACCTTGCTTGCAGTATCTGGCGCTGAGTTCCTAAAGAATTTGGGCATGCCTTCAGGTTTAACCTTATTTGGTATCATCATCCTTACTGCTTGCTTGAATCTTTTGATCACCTCCGCAACCTCTAAGTGGGCCATTCTCTCAACCGTCTTTGTGCCTATGCTCATGATGCTTGGCATTTCTCCTGAGCTTACTCAGGCAGCCTTCCGTGTATCAGATTCTGCAGTGAATGTTTGCACTCCTATGTTTGCTTTCTATCCCTTGCTCATCTCTTACTGCCAGCGTTATTGCTCTAAGGCAGGTGTAGGTACCCTCTCATCAATGATGCTACCTTACACTGGTGCACTCTTAATCGTATTGACCATTGTGCTCTATGCATATTGGTTCTTAGGTATTCCTTTGGGCTTTAACTCAGGCTTTGACTATCCGTCAACCATGTTCCCTCAGGGTTAATTAAGTAAATTGAAGGCCGGATCTTGATCCGGCTTTTTAATGCCTGTAACCTAAGCAAGTTTCTTTGGAGCCTTGAATGGCTCTTTTGGAGTTATAAATGAATCATCGTCAGGAATTAGTCACAAGATTTTTACGTTATGTTGCAGTGTCATCGCAGTCAGATGCATCAAATAGCGCTGTGCCTTCATCAAAGGGCCAGTTTGATTATGCTAATTTGCTTGCCTCTGAGCTTAAGGGACTAGGCTTAGTTGATGTAACAGTTGATGAACATGCTGCCGTATATGCAACCTTAAAGGGCAATGTTGATGGTTGTCCAACCGTTGGCTTTTGCTCTCATTTAGATACCGTGGATGTATCCTTATCTCCTGATGTTAAGCCACAGATCATTTCCTATCAGGGGGGAGATGTGGTGCTTAATAAGGAGCTAGGTATTGTGCTCAAGGCTCAAGAGCATCCTGAGCTTTTGGAGTATGTAGGTGACGATATTATCTTTACCGATGGAACCTCAGTATTAGGCGCTGATAATAAATCAGCTGGCGCTAATATCATGACTATGCTTGCTATTTTGCACGAGGATCCAAGCATTCTCCATGGTGATATCAAGATTGCCTTCGTTGCCGATGAGGAGATTGGCCTGCGTGGCTCTAAGCTTCTTGATTTAGATAAGTTTAATCCTGATTTTGCCTATACCATCGATTGCTGCCATGAAGGTGATGTAGTTTATGAAACCTTTAACGCAGGCTCTGCCGTGGTTAAGATCAAGGGCGTCAGTGCTCATCCTATGTCTGCTAAGGGTGTTTTGGTAAATCCTTTGCTTGTGGCACACGATCTTATTGCCATGTTTGATAGGGAACAAACTCCAGAGTGCACCGAAGGTAAGGAAGGCTATTGGTGGTTTAACGGTATTAAGGCCGATGCTACCTTCTGCACCTTAGATGTAAATATTCGTGATCACGACAAGGCCTCCTATGAGATGAGAAAACGCGTCTTAAAGGAGCGTGTGGAGCTGATGCAAAAGAAATATCCTACTGCCAGCATTAAAGTTGAGATCACTGACACCTATGAGAATATCTCAAATGGTGTTAAGAAGACTGATACTCCTGTGGCTTTAGTCTTTGAGGCCTTAGAGGCTCTTGGTATTAAGGCTAATACCTATGCTATGCGTGGCGGTACTGATGGCTCAGCCTTATCACCTCGTGGCATTGTGACACCTAACTACTTCACTGGAGCACTAAATTTCCATTCAAATGCTGAGTTTTTACCCCTAAGCGCCTTTGAAAAGAGCTTAAATGTAACCTTGAAGCTTGTTGAATTGGTATCAAAGCTTAAGAAGTAAGTGTTTTAATTAACAATAACAGAGTACGTTTTTTAATGCGTACTCTGTGTGTATAACGCCTCACTCTTACCTTTAATAAGCAGTTCTTGCGCTAAAAGGCGATCATGCAGCAGAAAATGTTGTTGATTTAAAAATGCTGTGATGCCAAGAAGGTTAAGAGCTTTAATGATGCATTGTAATAGTCATCATTCTTTGACAGCTGAGGCTCTTGTACTGGATATCCTAATACCATTGATCTGATAGCAGCTAAGCCTTCAGGTAGCACATATTCTGCGACTTCACCAGTAGTGACATTAACCCAAGCTGGATTTTTATCATCTTCATAGGAGGAAAAATAAGTCTTCCAAGGCTTAAGAAGCTCTGATTGAGGATCATCCCAATAAACATATAGCGGAACGCGGATGGCATCATAGCTTGAGCGGGCCGGCCAGTCCTGTGCTGGAGTAAGATCGCCTTGAGCACTGACATCAACCCAATCAGGAGTTACATTTACCTTTAAATTGCTCTTTGCAAGAGTTGCGAGCATTTTCTTGCCATCGTTATAGAGATCCTCAAATATCTTTTGATGAGTAGCCTCCGCAAGATCTCTTAAGGCAGGCAAAATATAATAAGAAGGATTGATAACTACGCTAGAGTTTCTAAAAAATCCATCAATTCCAGGAAGCAATAGCGTAAGCCCGGCCATTTTCTCCGTGCAATGTTCGACAATTGCTAATGCCAGTCTTTCTGCTTCTTTGGTGTATTGAGTATTACCAAAGGCCTTACCTGCTTTTAATAAAGCCCAAGCCATCAGGAGATCGCCATCGGTGGCATTGTTATGATCTGCTGTAGGCTCCTGCTCGTTTGGCTTATAGGCCCAGTAATGCAGATCATTGTTAGGATCAAGCATATGGCTTTGCGTCCAGCTGAAGATCTTATCAAAGGCTTCTTGATCGTTATAGGCTAGAGCAAAGAGCATTCCATAGCTCTGTCCCTCAGAGTGGGACATATTAGCATTATAGGTATCGGTGATAGCTCCGTTATCCTGCATATACAGAGCTTTATAGTCATCCCATGCACCAGCAAGTGCAGATGAGGAAAGGCTCATTACTAGTGCAAGTGAGCTTATTTTTAAAATTTTTTTTAATTTCACCGACTTTTCCTTAAACAAAATGTGGCACTTGAGGGGGGAGTAATATCCTTAAGGGATAGCTCTAAGGATGCAGGAGAGCCTGCCTGCTGAAGCCATTCATGATAGAGTCCGGTGAGCATTACCGCAAAGCCCTTTTGCCATATCCTTTCATTGCCACAGGTAGCCGTTGGCATGAAATTATGGATAAGGAGCAGGCTGTCATTGGTATCCTCAAGATCTACATGGCCCCATTTAAAGGAATCTAGACGCGTATTTATTGCAGCTGCAAGCTCTGAGAGGGTAGAGGCAGGAGGTAGCGGATTTAAGGCCGCGATACTCTTGCCCACCTCACATAAAAACTCAAGATCTTCTCCCTGATGGGCATTTTGGGAGATCATCGCAATTACTGTTTGGGCAAAATCAAACCATCCTGCAGGCTGTTGCAAGCTCCCAAGATAGTTTTGATAAGAAATATCCTTGCTCATTTTTTATTTGCCCTAGAAGAATGAATCGACGCCAGTTAAATACTTAAAGGTCAACATCTCATTGGTTTCCTTGTAATCACCAAAGCTTGAGTAGTTGAAATTAGCTTTAACTGAGAACGCATCGGTAACCTGATAATCAAGCCCTAAACGTACGCTACCGCTGACACCACTCTTATCCTCAGCCTCAAAGCGTGCGGTTTGTGCAAGACCGTTGGCGGCAAGGGTATTAAGAGTAGACTGCCAGCTGGCGTTTGTCGGGAAGTAATCCTCAGCTTGATTGCTATAGGACTGGTAGCCTAGGGATGCACCTAAGCTGAGCTCTAGGTTTTCGTTGTAAATACGCTTCCAATCGACAGGAATGGCGATTGAGTAGTAATCCTTAGGTGAGAAGTAACCACCGTGACCTGCAGTAAAGAGGTTTTCATTATGAGCAAAGTTCATATACTCTAAGGAAAGTCCTGCTTGCAAGGTTTGGATACTATTGTTAATAGGTCTTACATAGACACCGGTTTGCAGGCCATACATATGGTTGTTTCTTACGTTTTCACCCTTGTAATAGTAGTAAGAGGCGTTGGCATAGGCACCGTAAGAACCATTATCCCAGGCAAGTCCTAGGCTACCACCGTTTTTGGTAACACCGCCAAAGAAGGTGCCAGAGTAGTCATCTTTCACACCATAGTAGGAGAGCACTGAATCTGCAACAGCACGGCGTTCAACATTGAGACGTAGCTCAGTATCTTTAGCGATCTCTGGATGTACATAAATACCACCTACAAAGGTAGAGCCATCCTTACCAAGAGGAGATGAGCCAATATCAGCACGGTAATGTTCACCTGATAAGGCTAGGTTAAACTCAAGACCATTGTCACGAATGGATTTTCTATAAGCACCGCTACCATAGGTATTATCGGTATAGTTATAGGTAAGGGCCGTCATCTGCGCATTATTTGAACCATCAAGACCAAAATTGTTAAGCAGGTTTTGAATGCCATTTATCCATGTGGCTGAGGTGAAATTGATGGAGGCCATCTCTTGGGCAGTCACATGACCACGAGCTGACATATCAATGATCTTTTGGTATTGATCCTCATTGCCGTAGATCTGCTTAGCAAGATTTTTAGCATAGGTGTGATCATTGACTACCGTGCCATCTTCGGCGGTGGTGGTTGCAGCATTATCCATTTGCACTGCAACTTTAGCTGCATCGTTAAAGGCGTTTAGACGAGTTGCAAGAGTTTGTGCACCCATGGCAAGAGCTTGAGTACCAAGCTTTCTTTGGGATGAGGTTCTAGAAGTACCAGCATTCATCGAGCCTGCAGTCACGGTTGCGGTGAGGCGATTGTCGTTAAACACCGGAGTTGAAAGCTTAATACTGCCACGAATTTCTGAGACATTGGATAAGCCATCCTCGCCATCTTTTTGACGTCCTGCAACATCTAAGGATACAGAGGTAGATGTGATCTCATAGAGATCGTGTAGCATATTGTTTACATCACCAAGAGTCTTTCGTCTATCAATTTCATTGGTGTCAAACATATACATTGAGGCCGGATCGACTTTAGCTGTAGATGAGCTAAGTTCCCAAGGCATGCCTGGAGTGTTGCTTTGATTGCGGGCTGTGTACTCATTTTTATTACGGAATGGATTGTTTACTGCATGGACAGCGCTTGGAGCACCATTAGCCACCGTGGCAGCCCCTGTTGCTAGATGAGAGCTTATATAGGGAGTGCCCTCAAGCATAGACTTAGATTGTCTTAAGTAGGTGATAGCCTCACGATAGTTGTGATTTTCCTTGGCCACACGTGCCTTTAAATACAGAGTCTGGGGATCGGAGTTATTAAGACGCTGTGCAAGCTCCATGGCTCTTTGCTCATGATTATTGGCAATAGCTGTATTGATAGCACCGGTAATGGCACCTTCATCAGTAGGATCGAGCATCAAAACTCTATCATAGATGGTTTCAGCCTCGTTATACATGCCGTTGTCATGATAAATTCTGGCCATAGCACCCATCAAGGCCGGATCCTGCGGACTTGATTGTAGGGCATTAAAGAGCAGATCGTAGGCATCAGCACTACGTCCTGCAAGGCGTAGCTTATCAGCCTCACGTATTACCTGACCGTTATTTAATGCTGAGAGCTTGGAGGGATCGCTATTAGCAGTTAAGGTAGGATTTGAGGCGAGAGCCTGAGCTTGCTGATACATGCCAAGGCTGTTGTAAACGGAGATTAAATCAGCATAGTCATTAATGCTAGCAGAGCTATTTATGCCTTTAGCATAGGCTGAATCTGCAAGAGCTCTGGCCTTGTTAGTGTTGCCTGCCTGCATATAGAGGTAAGCCATATGTCCAAGATCGGCAGCACTTAAATTAGCAGTATTGCGTTCAAGTCCTGCAAGCGTATTTAAGGCAGCTGCCTTTTGCCCAGCTTTTAGATAATTCTCAGCATCACTCATGCCGGCACGTACTGCAAGGGATGTACGCAAGGTAGACAAGCCCTTGTTGTTATAGCTTGCTGGAATTCTATTAATTGTGGCAAGAGCTGCCCTAGAATCACCTAGCTCGCTTTGTAAGGAGGCGGCGGCAAAGGTGGAGGCATTAGAGCCGTTTGCAAGAAGGCGCATAAGATTTGCTTGTGCATCAGCATCGTTGCCCATCTTGTGCTGAATGAGTGCTAGATCATGACGTATCCAAGGATCCTTAGATACAGTGGTGGCACGCTCCAAAGTTGCAGCAGCACCTATTAAATCACCTTGTCTTTCCTGTTGCTTGGCCTTTTGGCGCAGGCTTACGCTTGGATCAACAGGAACCGCCTCACGCTTGGCGATAGTCTGATTAAGCTTTATAGGAAGAGTTGCTAATAATGCTTTTGCCTCAGCAGTTTTTCCTTGATCTCTTAGGGTGTAGTACAGCATTTCGCCTGCACCTTCATTTTGTGGATCAACTGCTAAAACGGCCTTTAAATCCTCCTCAGCTCTTTGATGAAGCTTAAGCTTACGCTCTAAGGAGGCACGATATAAGGTTACATCAATGCTATTGCCCCCCTTCATCTTAGATACAGCAAGAGTACGCTCTAAAGCTCCATGGACGTCTCCTGCCTTTTCTAAGGCGCGGGCATTATTAAGCTCGGCATCAAGCACCAGCTTTACCTGCTTTGATGAATCGGAGGTTACATTTGAGGCACGGCTTAAAAGTGCGGCAGCCTCTCTATAATCTCCATTTGCTTGATTTAAATAGCCTAAGCCTTCAAGGGCGGCAAGATTATTTGGATCGCGCTGTAAAACCTTTTCAAATTGAGCCTTAGCTTGAGCAGTGTTTTGTTGTCTAAATTGACTATAGGCACTGCTATTTAAGGAATCGGTTAGGGCTGTAGCCAGACGATTTCTCACATCAACATCATAGGGATGACGGTTTAAGAAGGATTTATAGTATTTCTCATCGCTGTCAGTTGGGGTTAACCAAAGCAAGGCCTGACGCAAGGCCTTATCAGCTTCCTGACTGTCCTTGGCATAATAATCAAGGACTTCAATACCGTTGCGACGAGTTTGATCGCTATAGGTTAAGAGCTTACCGTAGGTAACCTTAGCCTCAGTATCGTTAGGATTCTTTTTAATATAGTTACCAACACCAGCTACGGCCTCATTAAAGTGTGCCGGATCTCCTGACATGGTCAGATAATACTCATTTAAAAGAGATCTTGGGACCTGACCTGAGGGGAAGATCTGACGATAGGCTTGCAAGGCTGCCGGAATATTGCCAGAGGCAGCAAGCGATCTAGCTTTATTTAGCTGATCTTTTGAGTAGGTGGCCAGATCCTTTTCGTTTTTAAGAGTTTGCACTCTTGAATCACGCGGATGCGCTATTTCAAGGCGACGACGATATTGCTCGGCTACCTCATTGTCACCAACCTCAGATGACCAAAGGGACATGAGATATAAGGCCTCAGCGTTCTCTGGATCTGTAAGCAAGACGCGGTTTAAGCTTTGACGGGCTAAGGATAGCTGATATTTATCATGCCAAAAGCGCGCCTGCTTTAAAAGAGAGTCTGTGGTGGTCTGAGCGTTGGCCGCATTAATACTATTGCCGTTAGCCGGAGTAAAGCTATGGGCGGCATTTGTTTGAGTATTAGGTTCAGCACTTTGTGTGGGCGCAGGAGCCTCTATCTGACTTTGGTTGTCAGCTTGTACATTAGTACTTAGCTGTGCAGTATTCTCAACTGGAGCTAGCGCTTGGGCAGAGTTATTTTGAGAAACTGCACTATTGGCATTACCTCCCTGCGCGCTCATCATCTGTCTATCCTTTTGATAGGCGGAGGGATCGGCTTGTGCGAGGCTGCTATAGCCTCCAGCAAGCACACTTGCTACCACACAGGCAATTATGGTACGACCTTTTATATTATTACGCATAATTATTTCTTCCCCTCATTTGATTGTTGCAGACGCTTTTGAGCTCTACGTTTTAGAGTATGGGAAAGGGTTACTCCCAAGATAATAAATAGTAAGAAGGAAATGCAGGCAAGCCATATTTCATGCTGACCTAGGAAATATAGGAACATGAAATAGTTGGAGACATTTCCTGAATAGATGGTATCGCCCACCTTAAAGGAGCGCACTGAATCGACACCTGAGATCACGGTCAAATCGCCAGCTACAGCGCGATTAATTTGATCGTTATCTAAGTCATCAGACAATTTTATTAATTGCTTATCGTCAGATCCGGTAGCAAGCACGATAATACGCGATTGATTCCATGGTGATACTAAGGATACGAAGCCACGCCAGGACATATTAGAGCGTAAATAACGGGTTGCATCGTTGTTATCTGGACGGTAATCGCCTGAAAGCAGACGACCTAGGGATTTAACCATGCCTCCATGTAGGGAGAAAGGTCCATACTGACGTACGCTTAAATCATTGCCTGATTTTGAATAGATAAAGGCACTATCCTCTAAGAGCTTTTCCATAAAGGTTTGTTGCTCAAGCGATGATACAGCCAAAATATCCTGATCATCAAAATCAGCTCTCTGACCTAATGATTGAGCACCTAACACGGTATTGGCATACCAAATAGGAACGCCGGTTGCCTTGCCGGTACGAGCAGAGAGATCAAGGAGGGTTTGAATTTCAGCAGCTGAAGGCTTTGATGGAAGCAACAGCAAAGTCTGAGACATATCTGCATATTTGGTAAAGGGGTAGGAGGCTCCAACAAAGTATGAAAGATTTGGCATTTTAGCAAAATGCACGGTGTTAGTAAGATCAATATAGGAGTTATCTAAAATGGCACTCTTTAAATTATTGTCATGTAACACCGAGCAAGGTGCTCCCTGCTTAAGCTTAATATCAAAGTAGAGTGCCAAATTGTTATCGCCGTAAATCATGTAAGGCTGCACGGGAATAGTGTGCTGTTCCTTACGCGCATCACCACCTGCAAGACGCCAGATGCTTTCTGCAAAACCAATCTTGTTTACGGGAACATTTTCAAGGAAATTGCCAGAGAGCTCCACGTTGAGCCAAGAATGATCCTCATCTATCCACTGTTCAAGCGGGAAGTTATATTTGATGTTTAACTCTGCAGGCTCGCCATAGAGCTGATAGAGATCAGGAGATGCTCTAAAGCTAATATTAATTGGTTGATGCCAAACACCTGTTGAGATTAAGCTTTGATCAGGAGATAACATCTCTGAAAGGTATACCTTATGATCAGTCGCAATCCATTTAGGGGCATCATAGGGAAGGCTTTGAGCGATGGTGGCAGTACCAAAGTTTATTTTTTTAGTATTGGGTTCAATCTTACCTGAGGTAAGTTTTGCAATAGCGTCACGGAAACGTGAGAATTCTTTTGCCGAGATCAATACGAGCTTAAAGGCTGGAGTTAGCGGATGCTCCACTATGCTTACACATTCCTCATTAGGCAAGGTGATAGCACCAATCCTATCTCCAGGATGACCAATAACTATGGCATTGTCACGAGGAGTCTCACCAGTAAGCACGTTAAATTTAATACCACGGTAATCAGATCTGATGCCAAACCATGAAGATAATAAAGAGGCAGCCGTGATCTCATCCTCGGTCGGCTCCTGTGGCAATACTATAGATAAGGCACTCTTTGTTACATCGAAGGGATCGAAGAAGGGCAAGGGGAAGAGTGAGAGATCGGTTCCCATCTGCAACCTGTGACCTTCGAGGTGAATGGAGGACTCAGGCAGGATTGATATCACGAAGCGACGTGTGTAATCAATCATGCAGGTAAATTCCTCGTCATCGGAGACTTTGAATGAGAAATTATTGGCAGTGCCAAAATATTCAAAGGGCAAGGAGACCTCATAAATAGAGGGGCCATCGTGACGATTTAAGGGGATAGAACCAATAGGTTGGCCGTTGAGTGTCATCTCAAGATGAGATCCACGGCGTGCCATATTCTCGGTAACTTCAACCTGCAAAGTGAGTTTTGCTGAGGTAATAACCTTATCAAGAGGCAAGGTAAAATCAAGACCGGTGGCAAGCATACCGGCTTTAAGTGAGATACCCTCTTTTACACCAAGCTTGGCAAAGGATAGATCTGCTGAAAATGGTACTGAGTCATCAACCTCTTCATCAAGCGCCGCTACCTGTTGCGCATTATCTGGGGGAGTAGTTGCTACATCCTGAGCGGTGGCAAAGGGATTTTCAGTATAGGACTCCATACCAAAGGGAGTTACCGGGGCCTGAGTTCCAGGCATCATCAAGGCTCGCAAAGCCTCAGGGATCTGATCGGTGGCTTGTGCATCTTGCTCTGCATTTTGCGCAGGGCCTTGAGTATTGGCAGTATTTGGTGCTAATGCTTGGGCATTATTATCAAATGTAGCCGGAACATTTAGATCTGCTTTGTAATCCTGCAAGGGCTCAACTTTTGCATTGTTTTGCGGTACCGCAGATGGCAAGGCCACATTGCTGTTGACATTTGTGCTAGCTGAATTTGAGATATTAAATTCCAAATTCTGTTCCCGAGCATTAGGCTCATCAAGAAGTCTTAGCACTGGATCATCATTAGGGGCAGCATTAACTGCAACAGCGCTTAGCGCAAAAGCGATGAGCGAGGCTTTTAAGATCTTTTTCATGCCTGAGCCTCCATCTGTTTTTCTTCTTCCTTAATGGCATCGGCGACGCTTTGTGCCTTTACACCTTCAGTCTTGGCTTTCTTAAACTTGCGATTTGAGGTTAAAGAATCCCAAATGCAGGACAACATAATAAAGAAGGAACGAATGATATTATCCTGTTGATAGGGCTCTCTATCCCAAGTATCAGGACGGGTATAAAGTAGTCTTACTAGCTCACGACGGGTATTCATATCAACATCGTTAAAGATAAAGCGCAGGTGATCGGCGTAGGCTGAATTGGACAGCATTTCTACACTAATAACAACAGGACCATGATCAGTTGCTATCTCGATATCAGTTATAGGATCTTCATTTAAAAGCTTTTCACCAATAACGTTATCAAGGCGTACACCTGTCATGGAGATATCGCGTAGAGTTGAGCGTGAAACAATACCTGAGCGCTGATAGATAAGCACAGGCAGTGCCATATATAAACGCTGAGTTTTACGTTTGTTAGGAGTTTCACGAGCTACGCATATGGCAGCAAGTAGCAAGATAAAGTTAAAGCTACACCATGCCACATTTAAAATTAGGGCTCCTAACTGAACGGTGAAGTATTCGGGCATAAAGTATTTTACGACACCAAATACCATGGAGAAAAAGAGGAAGATGGCTGCTAACACGTGAGGACGCACCGCGTGGAAGTCAAAGTAAGCCTTGTCAACGGTACCACCCTTATCGGTTACATTAAATTTACCGTGACGCGGGGAGAGCATCACTGCAATGGACGGAATAATAAGAGGGAATGACAATAGAATGTCATAAATTTCACCAAAGAAGCTGTAACGAGTTTTGCCATTTATGCGTGATGAGGTGTAGTACGACATAAATAGATGGGGGAGTGCATAGGCAAAGAGTAGGGCTGCTGAGCCATGGATCACGCTGATGCCAAAGGTGAGGTACATCGTGGGGATGAGCACGAATATCGCACGAGGCAGGGCAAAGAAGAAGTACATCATGGCCGATAGATAGCAAAGACGCTGAGGAAAGCTCAGTCCCTTGCCAAATAGTGGATTGTCTAGGCGGAAGATTTGGATCATGCCGCGAGCCCAACGGTTACGCTGAATGATGTGCAAAATGGTACGCTCGGTGGCAAGACCTGCTGCCAAAATCTTATCAAGATAAGCAGTCTTCCAGCCACGACGCTGTAGACGTAGTGCGGTGTGAGCATCCTCAGTTACGGTTTCAACAGCAAAGCCTCCGATCTCGTCTAAGGCTTGACGACGGATCACAGCACAAGAGCCACAGAAGAAGGTTGCATTCCAGTAATCGTTACCACGCTGAACGTTGCCATAGAAGAGCTCGTTTTCAGTTGGGATATCGCGTCCTAAATAGAGGTTACGCTGAATGGGATCTGGGGAGTAGAAATGGTGCGGGGTTTGCAATAAGGCAAGCTTTTTATCTACTAAGAAAGCACCAACGGTATCCTGTAAAAACATTCTGGTGGCAATATGATCGCAATCAAAGATAGCGATCAATTCGCCCTTGGTAAGCTTCATGGCATGATTTAGGTTACCAGCCTTGGCATGAGCATTGTCGTTACGGGTAATATAGCCAACGCCAGCTTCGGTTGCAAATTGAGCAAATTCCTTGCGACGACCATCATCTAAAATATAGACGTTGATCTTATCTTGCGGATATTCAAGGCACTGGGCTGCTAATACGGTATTACGTACGATCTCCAAAGGCTCGTTATAGGTTGGAACATAGACATCGACGGTAGGCCATTGCTCAATATCCTTAGGCATAGGCACTACCTCACGCTTTAGTGCCCAGACATTTTGGAAGGAGCTTAGTAGCAAAATTATGTAAATATAGCACTCAGATAGGAAGAGTATATAACCACAAATTGCTTCAATTAGTGATTCAAAGACCAAGGTTTGAGTTACACGAAAGTACATATAACGCGTGGTCATGGTCACCGAAACAATGATCAAAATGACCGAAATAAAATGCTTCTTAGTTAAATTGGAAACTATGAAGCAGGACAAGATCATGCATAGTGAAAAGATGTACTGTGAGGTAGCACTCATTGGTGTTACCACTACAAAATAGATAAGTGGTAACGCTATTAAAAAGGCTAAGATGGATCTTAATGAACTACCCATATTACATACCTTCATTCTGGCTTAAAGAATTTATTAGTATGGTGTCTTGCTTGACATCAAAGCCTAGTATTGAGGCAATCTTGTGAGCAAGAATTTCAATATCAAAGGCTGCGGAGGAATTTTGATTAAAGGCACTAATGGAGCGTTGCATCGCGGCAGCCTCTACCACAGAGGTATCCTGATGCACCATGCCTAAAAGCTTATCCTTAAAATTAGTGCGAGCAAAATCCTGAACCTCGCGATTAAGCTTAATTCTGTTGTCAACGCAATTTAATACTATGCGATAGCCCAAATTATAATTTAAGGGACCATCGATCAGCTCATTATTCTCTAAGGTTTCATAAAGTGAAACAGATGAGGCATCAGCAACTAAGGGAATAATGGAGATGTCGGTAACATCAGCTATTGCTTTAAGTGCGTCCGAATAACCTGGGGCAAAGTCTGCAATAACCAAGACATCTGGATTATCAAACAACGCTTTTTGTACTTGAGTAAAGTAATTTCCTTCAAGTAGTATTTCATCAAGTGATTTGCGTATGGTAGTGTTTGAACGTCCAAATGGAAGCACAAAGAGGTTTTGTCCTACATTTACTACGCCATCAACCCATGAGGCACCAGGATCCTCGGCAAAAAGTGATATTAGTCCACGCTCCTCATTTAGAGGTATTCCAAAATACAGACGTAATGCATTTTGCGGATCAAAATCTATGGCTATTACTCTGGTTCCTGCTTGAGAGAACACATTAGCTAAATTAGCAGCTAAAGTAGTTTTGCCAACTCCACCTTTGGGTGAGCATACTGAGATCACTGGCATGATTCTATCCTATGGAATATATCTTTTAATGAAGCCTCATTTGGTACCGAGGTTTCTTTATTTTTACAGGTAAACAGTGCAGAGAATTGTCCCTGCTGTGATACGGGCCTTATATCAAAGCGAGGCTTATTCTCGGTAGCGCTTGAACTATTAGCGGATACTTTTGCAGTTTCTTGATCCTGTTGTGCATTTTTTGCATTTAGATCCTGCTTTAAGGATTCTTTAATACTCAGGCCCTTGGTTGCAAGAATATTGAGCTTTAGCTCCCTAGATCTTTGCGCAGCCTCAAGTGCCTTAGCGCGTAGTGAGAAATCAATATGTTTTTTTTCACTATTGCTAATTGTAATTTTGGATGAGCTCTTGTTGTCCTTTTGTTTAAGCATTTCACTAATGCTTGAAGGTTTGGAGGGATCTATGGGCTCTTCATTTTGCATCTGCACATATAAATTTGTTATGCCATTTGCTTTAGCTCCAATTTTACTTTGCAGTACTTCATGTATATCAGAATGACTGGATTTATTGTGATGCTCTAACATGGAGCTGATGCTTGCTTTATCCTTATCAAGAGCAACCTTTTTCTTTAAATCAAAAGCTCTTTGCTGAGCTTCAATAGCTTTGGCTTGAAGTGAAAAGCTAATAGTATGTTGGGATGCCTTTTTGGGCTCTTGAGCCTTATTATTATCCTTATTGTTAGGGATGATTTTACTGTTAACAAGCTTTGAAAAAGGGCTTTGAGTCTTGCTATTTGACGTAGCACTATTACGTCCTGCAAGCTTATCAAGAATTGAGCTTCCGTTATTGAAGGTTGTTGCAACACGAGGCTTTAACAATGGGCGATCACTTGTAGCTTTCTGCTCGCTTGCTGGAATAGTTTTCTCTGGTGTTTCTTGTTTATGAGATAGAGTGTCATTGATAATACTGTCGTTAGTGGAACTATTATCAGTAGCACTGTTTACAGTGTCATCTATCT
>CAVHVI010000024.1:0-17185 GCA_963639245.1 Bacteroidaceae bacterium | reverse complement strand
ATATATTACAGCATCAATGGTAAATTACGTGATCATTTGCATATTTTTAAAAATTCTAGGGATCTTTGTGCATTTTGATCCCTAGTTGCTCACAAAAATATTTTTACTATGTAGTAGAAAATGATAACAATTCAACCTTGTTGGCAGTATGTGGGCGCTTTTTTGCTAAAATTGAGCGTTGATTTTTAAAAGGAGTTGATAATGGCACTTAAAATTGCAATCTATGGTTATGACAGCGATATTGGTAAGCTGGTGCTTGAGACCATGTCTGAGCAGCATTTTGAGGTGGCCGATTTATTTCCTCTTTCACCTCTTAGTGGTGAATTTGATGCCGTCACCTTAAACGGCAAGAATTATATGATTTCATCGGTGGATGAGTTTGAATTTGCTAAGGCCGATGTCGCTTTATTTTTAACTACCAAGGATGAAAGTGAGCGTCTCATTCCTGAAGCACGAGAGGCTGGCTGTGTAGTAATCGACAGCTCAGGCTTCTTTGCTTTAGAGTCACAAGTTCCTGTGGTCATACCTGAGCTTAATCCTTATGACATAAAAAAAGCCTTTGACACAAAACTTTTGAGCCCCGCATCCTCAACTGCCACCCTGACCTCTTTGTGTCTATCCCCGCTTATGGATGAATACGGAGTAGAGCGAGCATCTGTGGATGTGATGCAATCTGTATCGCAAAAGGGGCGTAATGGCACTGAAACTCTAGCAAGAGAGACTGCGCGACTTTTAAATGGCCTAGATGGAGAGCACTATGGCTTTGATGCGCAGGTGGCATTTAACCTCTTTACTCATACCTCAGAGGTTTTAGAGGATGGAGTTTCTGCAGATGAGCGTCAGATCATAAATGAATGTGAGCATGTCTTAGGCACCATGCACGGAGGTCTTGATGTAACTGCAGTGCAGGTTCCGGTTTTTTATGGACATACTGCAGTTATTCATGTTGATCTATCTGAATCTACTAGCTTAGATAAGGTTAAAGAGATCTTTAAGACTACCCCGTGGATTAAGTATTGTGAAAATTCCTTACTCACTCCAGTTGAAAATGCGGTCAATGAAAGACAGATCTTAGTTACCCGCATTAGACAGCATGGTCGTAGCGGTAAGTCCTATTCATTTATCGCCATGATGGATAATGCTAGACGCGGGGACGCGATGAATGTGGTGCAAATTGCTCAGATCTTGTCTAAAGGGCAAAATTGATCACAAAATTGAGTGTGCTACTTACAAGGTAACGGACAGCTTGATATAGATTGTACAATTGGACTGTTTTTTGAACAGTTTTTATTGCATAGATTTTAGGGATAGGGGATTTTTTAATGCGCGGTTATAAGACTTTGCTAGTACCGGCAATACTGGCATTGGCAGTTCATGCAGCAGTAGCGGCAGATGATGACGGAACTTTTACTATCAATATTCAGGGTCCAGAGGATAGCGTAACTACCTCAAGCTCTAATGCTGAGAATGTAAGAGCGCGTGTTGAGCCTCAAAATACACGACAAACTGCAACTAATACGCAGGTAAGACGTGAAAATCAGCGTCGCGCCGCAAATGCTACGCCTCAGGCTCCTATCTTAAATCAAGCAAATTCAGCAACCAATGCGCAAAACAATGCTCAAAATAATGCTACCCAAGTCCCATCCCAAGGTAGCTATATCGTGACCTCAAGGGATACCCTGTGGTCAATTGCCTCACGCTATGTGCCTGCTGATCATAGTGTTAATGAATTTCAAATCGTAGCCTCTATCTATCGCAATAATCCCAATGCCTTTGGTAATGGTAATGTCAATCGTCTACGTGCTGGACGTATCAATATCCCTGCTCTATCAGAGATAGCAAGAGAGTCGGCCTCTGTTGGAAGCCGTCTTTTGAATCAAGGCTCTATGCAGCTACCACCACTTGCCGCGGTGGAAAATGCTCAAACGAGCGATACTAATGTTGCAGATAGTAATAGTGCAACAGAAAACGCCCAAAGGGTAATAGCTAATGCCAATAGTCTGCCTCAATATCAAGCCACAGAAAACGTAGTGGCGCAGGCAAGACTTAATCATCAGCAAGAGCTTGAACAGAAGGCTCGTGATGAGCTTGATCGAGCAACTGGTGCGCTAAATGATCAAGGTAAAAATACTAGCGAAGCCAATAGCGCTGATGGTAAAGATCAATTAAGCGCTGATAAGAATACTGCCAATGAAGTAAGTACTGCTGACAAGTCTCAAGATACTGTTGATGTAGCTCCTCGTCGCACCGTTGCTGATGGCAAGCTTGATACTCAAGCGCTACGTATGATGCTTGAGGGATCGCAAAAGCAGATCGACATGCGCATGAAGGAGATTAACCAAAAGCTCATGGATACCATCGAGCGCATGCAAAAGGCTAATGAATCGGTTACTAAATCTACCGATGCTGCGGTGGCGGCGCTTGCTAAGCAATATGACGGCATGATTGCTGAGCTTCAACAAAATGTAACTGAGCTTAAGGGTGAAATTGCTGCCTTAGATCGCGATACCACCTCCATGCGAGAGATGATTTTAGCCAACGATGAAAAGATCGATGCCATGCAGGTAAGTCTTGCAGATGGTAAGATTCCAGGAGAAAGTGCTAAGAGTGATTTTTCTAAGGCCTATAACTATATGCTCGCAGGCTTTGCCTCACTAGCGCTGATGCTGTTAATGCTCTATGTGATCTTTAGGATCAAGATCCGTAACCGCAATCGTAATCTTGAAAATGCCATGAGCGAGCTTGGTGAGGCAAAGAGTCAAGGTGATGAGGAGCTACTCTCCTCAGCTGTTGAAAAGGGGGCAGTCCAATCGCAGGTGCTTACTCAAGATGGATGGAGTGAAGCTGCTAGAGAGGTTGCACAAGCTGAAGGTGGCAATGATTCTTTATCTGAAGAGAGTGCAAGTAAGCATGCTCAAGCCATGCTTGCTAAGGCCGTAAAGGTTGAGACTGCACAGGATAAGGCTGAAACTGAGGCGGTGATGTCAAAGGTTGTCAACGATATTGGCTCTAAGCCTGCTGACACCTTCCATCCTGCAGAGCAGTCAGATGAATTCAATAATGATACTAGCAGTACTGATAATGCTGATATGTCCGTTGAGATCAGTGATGAGGGCACTACCATTATCGATGAGATGGATTATGACGAGCAGGATAAGCAAGAGCAGGAGCTGCAGGCTCAGGAAAAATTTGAAGCAGTGCTAAGTGAGCAGGTTGAGCGCGGAGTTGCTCAGGATGAAGCTCAGGCAAAACCAGCAACTGATAGCAAGAAGAGTGAAGAGCTTAAGGACTTAAAGTTTAGTGAATATGAGCCTGGTACTGAAGATGATCTTTCAAAATATATAGGATCTGCAGGATCTGAATGGTTTAATAAGGTAAATGAAGAGCAGTCCACAATTAATGAGGATGATGTTAACTTTAAGGTATCATCAGAAGGCGATAGCGTAGCTAATGACGATAAAAATTTAGAGGATCTAAGCTCGCAGAATTTTGATGAGTTTATCCGCTCTTCATCAGAGAGTTCCTATGAAGGATCAGAGTCTAGCTCTGAGCCTAGCATGAGTCAGCAGGAGCTTGCTGATGCTTGGGAGAAGGCTTTGGCTGAGCAGGCCGCTGCCCAAAGCGATGATGCTACTCAAAATGGAGCAGAGGCTTACCCAAAATCTGATGCATCAGCAACGACAGGCAGCGATGCTGATGCGTTATCTGATAGTACCTTGCCTGAGGAACAAGTTGAAGAGAAGGTCCTTAATGAAGATGAGGGCTCATCTTCTGCTCAAACTGTAGATCCTGAAGCTAATGATAAAGATTTAGCACAAGAGGATCCTAAAGACGACTTTCAAGATAAGAACGATTTACTAGATGACAAGTCCTCTTATATTGATGATTTAGCTGAAGATAATAAGCCTTCTGCTTTAAATGAAAGCACTCAAGTTGCATTGCCAGATGAAGATACAAAAGAGCGCATCGATGAAGCTGGTGCTAATGGCAATGACGATATTAGCGATGATGAGCTTTCGTTAACGCAGTCATTTGACGAGCTAAATAACAACGAGTCCTTATTTGAGGATAATGTCTCTGAAAGTAAAGCTTTTAAGAATGAAGCTGCAGATGCTATCTCCCAAGAAAATACCACTTCTGAAGATGAAGATGCGGAGAATAGTGTAAATGAGGCAGAGTCTGTCGAAGCTTTATCTCAAGACAATATAGAGTATGCTCCTCAAGATCATGTATTAGATGATGAGCAAAGCTCTGATAGCCACGATTCAGATTTACCTGATGAGGCGGTAGAGCTGGCGCAATCACTTGCTCAAAATAGTGATCACAATACTAATGACGTGGCGCCTGAGGCTTCAGATGACACAAATAGCTTTGATGCTGATGAATCCGATAACCTAGATGATGAGGATGAAAATTATCAAGGGGCTAAGGCTTCAATTGCCAGCTTGTTTGAGGATTATCCTGAAAATGAGGGTGGATCGGATCCTGAGGACTTGGTTGCAAAATTAAAGATTGATGATCAAGCTGAATCTTCAGATACTCAGTCACAAGCATTATCTAATAGCGATAGCTCGGAGGATGCTGAGCAAGCTACTGCTCTTGATGAACAAGAGCTAGAGGATGAAGACTCTACAGCTAATGATCAGCAAGCCTCAAACTCCTTTGATAAGTCTCAAGAAACTTCTAAGCAAACAGCTGAGCGCCTATTTGTGCAGGATTTCTTATCCTCACTCTTTGCAAATGATGACAATGCTAATACTGATGTTGCAGAGAATACTGTTGCAAGCAATGCAGAGCCTGTTAATAAGGTTACAGAGAGTAACAATATTGCAACCTTCGCTAGTGATAACTCCATTTTTGCAGACGAGAATGATACTCCTGCAGATATTGCTGTGCCATTATCTGATAGCTCAGATAAGATGGACAATACAGCAGAAGAGCTAACAAATAATTCATCAGATCTGCAAAACAATGATGAGAGGGTTGATTATATTGAGGATGAACCCTCCGAGGATAATGAAGTATCAACTGCTACAGGTGATGAAGTCGTAGCTTATCAAGGTATTAGCGCTGATGATGGACAGAAAGCTGAAGGACAGAAACTTGATAAGCAGGAGCTTGCTGAGACTGAAGCTGAGGAGGCTATCTCAGAGCTCTCTCCTCTTGCTGTAACTTCGGAGGATACAACTTCAGATGAGGAAGCTTTAGTTGATACTACTCAAGATGAGGCTACTTTTGATGAGTCTACTGCTGTAGATGTCGCATTTGATGAAGCTCCAGTTGAGGATCAAGCTTTAGTTGATGATGTTGTCTCTAAAGATAGCGCTTCAGAAGATGTCGTCCCTCAAGAGTATGCTATCTCTGAGCAAAGCGAAATTGCATCTGGTGCTGAGAGCATTGCAAGCGAGACTAATGATGCTACAGAGGATATTGCAGAAAATACCTTCTATGATAGCAGTGACAATGCAAGCTTTGATGCCGAGCAGGACTCTCAAGTAGATGCTCAGGCAGATGAAGATATCAGCATGAGCGAGCAATCTTTAGAAAATGAAGAGATCCTCAATCAAGATAGTGCTGAGTCTATGAGCCTTAAAGCTCCTGATGAAAGCGCAGATTATGAAAATGCTTCAGATGAAAAAGCAGAAAAATCAATTGAGGATTATGAGTCAAGCCTTACCTCAGATCATGGTATTGCTACTTGGGGCTATACCGATGAGGAAGAATTTGGCGTAGTTGCGGATCCTGTACGTGAGATCAAGCCTCAAAGCTCAAGCATTGATGCTGCAGATGTTGAGCATTTGCCTGAGCAGGATCAGCTAAATGGAGTTCCTCCTGAGGATAGGTGGAGCGATCTTGATGAAAGATCTGAGCAAAATAAGTCCTATACTCCCTTTACCTGGGCAGTGCCTGATGATGATGGATTTGATGTAACCAATTCTAAATCAGATAAGACTGATGCAAATATTAATGCAGTAGCACCTAAGGCAGATGAGCAAGAGCATGCTGATGATGAAGATTATGAGCCTAATTTCCACAATCTTCCCAAGCATGATCGCGAGTCATTTTCATCTTGGGATGGAGATTACAGAAACTCTGATATTGTGAATATGCTCTCTGAGAGTGTGCCACAAAAGGAGCTTGATGATCTTGATTTGCACTCAGAGCTTAGTGCTAGCCAATTGCAAAATATGCTCTCTGAGCCTAATGAGGACATCAATGCTAAGCGTCTTGAGCTTATTGAGCATTATTTAGATAATGATGAGCTCAACAAAGCTCAGGAGCTTTTGCATGAGCTTTCAGCAGATGCTCACGCTGATTTAAGCTTAAAGATGAAAGCCGTGCAGCTTATAGCTCGATATAAGGATCAGCGATGATTTCTAAGGAGCGTTGCTGTGGGCTAAGCTCTTGTGGATTAGAGCAGGCCCTAGGCGAGAGTGAGGGCATTTTAGGTGATAAAGAGGCTCTTGATGCTTATTATGCTTTAAGAGCTGATGCCTTGCGTGAGGGCTTGGTGCTAAAAATATGCTCAGGTTTTCGCTCCTTTGAGCGGCAACTTAAGATAATCGATCTCAAGATGAGCGGTAAAAGAGCCGTGCTTGATGATAATGAGCATCCTTTAGATATAAGCTCTCTTAGTGAGATGCAGAAAATCACTGAAATTCTGCGCTTTTCGGCCTTGCCTGGCTTTTCTCGGCATCATTTTGGCACTGATTTTGATATTTATGCGGAAAATCTCTTGCCAAAGGGGCAGGAGCTACAGTTAACCTGCCATGAATATGATGAGGGTATGTATTTTTATAGCCTCGGATCTTTTCTTGAAAGCAAACTGAATAAATATGGCTTTTTTAGACCATTTTTAGGTAAGGGAACAGTCGCTCGTGAGCCTTGGCATATTTCCTACTATCCACAAGCTGAACGCTATTTGGCCAGCTTTGATTTTAACTTTGCTAAGCAGTCACTACTTAATTCCAAAGTAAGCTGGGCAGAAAGTGCCTTAGCGGTAATTTCCAATAAATTTGAAACTCTTTTTTCCTAGGAAATGAAATGGACAATCTTGATCCTAAAGATAATGTAATCAATACCGTGATCATCGGCTCTGGTCCTGCAGGTTGCACTGCTGCAATTTATGCCTGTCGCGCAGGATTAAATCCTGTTTTAATTGAGGGACCAGAATCTGGTGGGCAGTTAGTCATTACCCCCGAGATTGCCAATTGGCCTGGTGAGTTTGAAGATCCTAGTGGCTTTGATTTAATGCAAAAGCTACACACGCATGCCAAAAAGCAGGGCACGGTATTCTTATCAGATAGTGTAAAGCATGCATCCTTAAAAGGAGAGATTAAGACACTTTGTCTAAGCTCTGGCAAAGAGCTTAAGGCTAAAACTGTGATCATATGTACTGGAGCTAAGGCCCGCTATTTAGGTCTTGCAAGTGAGACTCAATACAAGGGTGCCGGTGTTAGTGCCTGTGCAACCTGTGATGGCATGTTCTTTAGAGGCAAGAGAGTTGCAGTAGTAGGTGGTGGCTCGGCTGCCTTCTCTGAGGCTCTATTCCTAACTAAAATGTGTGCTCATGTAACCCTTATTCATCGTCGCGATCTCTTTAAGGCCGAGCAGGTGCTTATAAAGGAGTTTGATGAAAAGGTAAAAGAGGGTAAGGCCTCATATGAGTTAAATGCAACTGTAGCTGAGGTTTTAGGTGATGGTACAAAGGTTACCGGACTTAAACTAAAGACAGCTGAAGGCATCAAAGAAATTGAGCTTGCCGCTTTATTTGTGGCAATAGGTCACGATCCTGCCACCGCCTTTTTAGATGAGCTTGAATGTGATGAGCAGGGCTATATTAAGGTAGGCTTTGGTTCAGAGACTGCAACCTCAATTTCAGGAGTATTCTCTGCAGGAGATTGCTCAGATAAGGTCTATCGTCAGGCTATCACCTCTGCAGGTCAGGGCTGTAAGGCGGCCTTAGATTGCGAGCGTTATCTGACTTCTATTTAAGGTTTTATTTAAAGTTTGGGAATAAATTAAATGGCAAAGAAGCAAACCCCAGGCCTTATGCGTATTGTTAAGGCTACTGGCTATTCTATGAAGGGCTTTAAGGCAGGTCTTGAGAATGAGGCTGCAGTACGTCAGGAATTTGTGTTAGCAATTATCATGACCATTGCCGCTTTCTTTGTATTCAATAATGTAATGGAGCTCTTGTTGCTCATCATTTTGCCGTGGCTAGTAGTTGCAACCGAGCTTTTAAATTCTGCAGTTGAGGCCGTGGTTGATCGCATTGGTACTGAATGGAATGAGCTTTCGGGGCGTGCTAAGGATTTAGGCTCGGCGGCGGTATTTGTGCTTTTAGCCCTAACTGCCTTAACTTGGATCCTCATCGTGCTTGAGAATGTTGGAATTATCAGCCTTTAATTTGTTTTAACCATGGTAAGACGCAGTCACGAGTATTATATGGAGCTTGCCTTAGCTCAGGCAGCTCTTGCGTGGAAGCTAGGTGAGGTACCAGTAGGTGCAGTGGTAATTAATGATGAGGGGGAGGTTTTAGGCTCTGGCTGTAATCGCACCCTAAGCTCTCATGATCCCTCAGCCCATGCCGAGATGGTAGCACTTAGAAATACCGCCTTAAATCTTAAGAATTATCGTCTACCTGATCTTACTATGTATGTGACCTTAGAGCCTTGTACTATGTGCACGGGCTTATTAATCCATTCGCGCATTAAAGAGCTTTATTTTGGCGCCACTGATCCCAAAACTGGGGCCTGTGGCTCTATCTATAATCTTATGGATGACACAAGACACAATCATCATGTGATGGTGCACTCAGGCATTATGGCCGAGCAATGTGGTCAGATCCTCAAGGATTTTTTTAAGCTAAGACGGCAACAGATAAAAGAGACTAATTCAAAACGTATTGCCCAAACCTTAGGCCTGCAAAAAAGCCTTTGATAGCTTTTGCAAAGTAACGCATAAAGCTAACTCCACATCTTAATTCACAAATGCTCGTACTAAAGTTAAAAAGGCTTTAAATTGAGCTTTAAAAGATGAGATGAGGCGCATTTTTTAAATACTAATCATGCTTTAATAATGGCGAATAAAGGAGTTTGCATAGTCTGCCATGTTCTGAAATTTTCAGCTATGCGAGATCATTATTACTATTTGAGCCATTAATATGTTTAGTAGATTAAGTATTAAGAAGAAGTTGCTATTTTCATACTTCTTTATTATGTTGTGCACTCTAGTGCTAGTAAGCGTGGGCTGTTTTCACACCTATAACAATAAGACAGTCGCCGAGTACGCGCAGGTGACGCTTGAGGAGCGTTATGGCCGCATCCGCAATACGCTAGATAATGTCTTTGAGTTGCATTCATCTTTACTAAATCTAGCAGATAGCCAAAGCTCGCAAAGCGATAAGCTCAATCAATTAGAGTCCTTAAATAGCCGGGTCAATGAGCTAGATAAAGCAGCCAAGGCTTTGCAAATGGCACGCTATCCAAATGAGATTGGTGCTATTAAGGAGGCTACCAATCGTTATCTTGAAAGCTTTGCCAATGTGCAGAAAAATCTTAAGGATAACAAGCTACAAGATGCCGCAGATCTCATCCATTACCGGATGAACAACGATTTTTGCGTGATCAGCAAGAATCTAAATATAGTCATTGGCTATCAGATCTCCCATGTAGATGATGCCGTAAAATCCATTAACAACTTTACCTCGCTTTACTTTTTGGCAATTGCCGGAGCCATTATCATCCTCATCTGCCTAGTTACCGGTATTACTCTGCCTCGATACATTATCCGTTGCATCGGTAGACTTCAGCATGAGACCAATTTAATTGCCGCAGGCGATCTCTCTGAAAAGGTTCAAAGCTATGCCCAGGATGAATTAGGTGATGCCCTCAATGCTGTAGATAAGATGCGCGTTGCCTGGCATGGACATGTGCAGGATATTGAGGAGGTATCAAATGAGGTTATTAGTAACGCCGATAAGATAAACTCCATAACCGATCAAATAGCAACGCTTTCTGATTCTGCGCAGTCAAAGTCCATAACCGTAGCTGCTGCATCTGATGAAATGCTTGCGACAACCTCTGATATCGCTAAAAACTGTGCCGATGCTGCCTCCGTTGCTCAAAAATCCTCGCAGATTGTGGAGGAGGGCGTGCATAAGGTTGAAGATACCATCAATGGCCTACAGCTACAGGTTGAGAGCTCGCGCAAGGACGCAGGGCAGATTAAGGGCCTAGTTGAGCAGACTCAGAGAATTAATAAGATAGTGCAAACTATTGAGGATATTGCCTCGCAGACTAATCTTTTGGCCTTAAATGCTGCTATTGAGGCCGCGCGCGCAGGAGATGCCGGCAAGGGCTTTGCAGTGGTTGCAGATGAGGTACGTGCGTTAGCATCACGTTCCTCTGCATCAACTCAGGAAATCAACCGTATGGTGCTTGAGATTCAAAATGATGCCCAAACTGCCAATAGCTCTATTTTGAACTCATTAGAGACTATCAATGATCTGGCAGAAAAGGCTGAAGATGTACGTACGCTTTTGCATAAGATCATATCCTTAGTAGAGGATGTAAACACGCGTATTACGCAGATTGCAACTGCTGCTGAGGAGCAAACTACTGCTACAAGTGAAATTAGCACCAATATGCAGGATATCACTGAGACTACCAAGACCTTTGCCGAGAACGTTAAGATCGCACAGGCTGAGGCCGGTAATACCCTTGCATCGATTAATTCTCTGCTAGAGAAAATGAGCTGCTTTAAGCTATAACCCAAATTTCCCCTCCTTTTATCCAAGGAGGGGGGCTTAATTTTTGCAGGTCTAGTTTAGCTTTCTAAGGTAGGTTCAAAGAAGAAATCGTCATCATCGGGATCCTTCTTTGCCTTCTTATTATTTGTGCGTGCTTTGCTCTTTGCAGTGCCTTGTTTGCCCTTTTTAGACTTAGACTTGTGTTCGGTTATATCCTCTTCCTCTTCAATAAAATCATCAGCTATTTCCTCATCAATTTGCTCATCATCGAGGGGCTCAGAGGAATTTAATGCTTGATTTAAACGGGCAAAGAGCTCTTTCCCCTCAGGGCTATCCAAGGCAGACTCTCCAATAAAGGGCTCTTGCTCATCCGTATCTTGAGCATCATCTGCGAAGGCATCGCCTGTTGCAAGGCGTTGTTTGCTCTTTAGAGGCTTTTTATCATCATGCTTGGAGTTAGGAATATCCTCTAAAGCTTCGGTGACATTTGTATGTGGACCTGAGGTTAGGTGATGTGAGAACTCTACATGATGATTTTTTAATAGTGCACGTCCTGAGGTTAAAACGACGCCCCTCTCAGGAGTTCTAGCAAGGCAGCATACCTCATCTGCGCATTCCTCGCCGTTTGCTATCATGACGCGATCGCCGTTATGCACAATGATGAGCTGGGCAGAGAGCTGGTTGCGATCGGTTTTATAGAGCCTTGGAATATAGATCTGCGGGAAGGTGGGCAGATGACTATTAAAATCATCGATCACACATACTCGCCCCATGATTAGAGATTTCATAGCCTGTATTAAGATGAGGATCAAGGCATGAGTTCCATGGCCCTCATCGTCTAGATCTAGCTGGTAGCTATATTCGTTATTGCTAGATCCTGCCCCCTTTAATACTCCCTTAGATTTATTTATCTTGTGCTCTAAGGTCAAGGTATTTACGCCGGTGTTTAAATCAAGCTTGTGCTTGACACCGCAAATGCTACTGACATCCCTTAATAAGATCCCAAGCTGGGTTAAGGTAAATTCTTCAGCGTCCTTGGCATTATTTTTAAAATAAGGGGTAATTTCCTTGCAGAAGCTTTCAAAGGTGGCAACTATATTGTGGGATGAAAGATCATCTAAAAAGAGGAAAACGAATTCTTTTTTAAAGCATTTATAAACACTTTTACACATACCCTCGCAAGATGCGATGGTAAGGAAGGTTTTTATCTGCTGCTCGTTTTCATCAAGGCAGGTTGATAATAAGGTCTCAGGGTTAAAGCTTGATTTAATAATGCTGCTTGATGCAGAAGCTATTGTTCCTTCAAAGGTCTTAAACGAAGTCTTATTTTCATCCTCAATTTTTAATTCTTCAAAGACAATACCAAGCTTATTAAAGCGCACGGTATAGCTTGCGTCATAGAGCTGTTCTATGTGGTAGAAGCTGAAGGTTATGCCTATTTCACAATCGGCATCACGAAAATTTTTATCCTCGGCGCAGGGATGGTAATAGTTACGAGGATCCTCACCAGATCCTATGGCGATCACCGCTTGTAGGGCCTTAATCACTGAGCTTTTACCAAAGCCTGGTAGTCCGATGACATTTTTAATAGGAACTACTAGCTCTCCTGTGCCACTTTTAAGCAGACTTTTTTCAAAGGATCCATCCTTGAGTTTTTGAATGACAGATAGATCGTCTCGATCAGCCTTAAAATCAAGCTCTACTGAACGAATGCTACGATAATTACGAATATGCAGGGCAATGAGCATCGCGATCTCCTCAAAGACTTTTGGCAGGTAAAGATAAAGGCCACATAGCTGTGGCCTTTGATAATAGCAAACATGAAAAAAAATTAAAGGGCCTAGAGCATAAGACGCATCTTAAGCGGGAAGGGCGAGCGTAATTTTTGTTGCTCATTGCGCTCCTTGGCAACTGTCAGCATGAGCTTTAAGCGATTTAGCTGATTTACCTCAGAGCTGCCGGCATCACAATCAACGGTAACGATATTGGCACGATAATCATCACGTAGAGCGTGAACTACACCCTTGCCGGTAATATGATTAGGCAGACAGCCAAAGGGCTGGAGACAGACTATATTACCCACGCCCTCATCAATAAGCTTTACCATCTCACCAGTTAAGAACCAACCCTCACCTGCCATATTGCCCTTTGATACATGACGGCTTGCAAGCTTCATGGTGTGATAGATATTGCCAGGACGGGTAAAACGCTTAGAACGTGCAAGCACGCGGGCTGCTGGTGCTCTAAAGTGTTCCACCACCTTAATAAAGAATTTAGATTCTGCCTTAGGGATCTTACGACCTCCAAGCAAGTCATGCTCGACTATGCTATCGCATGATAGATAGAGGAAGAAGTCGATAAAATCAGGCATGACCACTTCAGCATTCTCGGCAAGCAGCTCCTTTTCAAGCATATTATTGGCAATAGGATGATATTTAACTAGGATCTCACCTACTATGCCAACACGAGGCTTGCGCGGGATATCCTTAAGCGGCATCTTATCAAAGGCCTTGACCATGGCCGCAATAGTGCGCTTATATTCACTCGTACTGCCTGTACTAATGACCTCCTTGCACTTATCCATCCAGATGCGATACATCTTTTGGGTGTCCCCTGGAGTTAGCTCATAGGGCTCGACGCGATTTTTAATCTTCATCAAGGTATCGCCTAAGACTGCGGCCTTAATTGAATCACGCAATAGCTTTGCTGAGAGCTTGAAGGCATCTGTTTCAAGGCCATAGAGGGCAAATACTGGTACATGCGGGAAGCCTGCAAATACCAAAGCCTTACGTAGTACTGCCATATAATTAGTTGCACGGCAGGCACCACAGGTTTGAAAGAGCATGATTGAGGTATGCTCTGGATCGTATTTACCTGATCTTAGAGCCTGAAGCATTTGACCTATGACTACAATTGCCGGATAACACATGTCGTTGTTGACATAGCGCAAGCCAAGATCAATAGCCTCTCTATCAGGCATAGGCGGAATTACTACATCATAGCCATATTTATGCAGGGCACTTTGGAAGAGCTCAAAATGAACTGGAGCCATCTGCGGGGCCAATATAGTATGAGTTTTGCGCGCATTTTCGGTAAAGCGAGGACGAGCCTTAAATTTAATCGGCTCAAAGAGCTTTTCATGGCGACGAGATAATGCTGCAAGAAGCGATCTTAGACGAATGCGGGCTGCTCCAAGATTTGACACCTCATCAAGCTTAAGCATGGTGTAGATGCGCCCGTGGTTTTCTAAAATTTCCTTTACTTGATCAGTTGTAATGGCATCAAGTCCGCAGCCAAAGGAGCTTAGCTGAATAAGGGTAATATTAGGATCTTCAGCGGCTACCTGTGCAGCATGATAGAGACGGGCATGGTATGACCACTGATTTACTAAGCCGTTGTAATTTTCGTGTACCTCAATATCACGTACACAATCCTCAGATATCACCGAGACGTTATAGGAGGCGATCATCTGCGGAATACCATGGTTGATTTCCGGATCTACATGATAAGGACGGCCTGCAAGTAGAATTAGCGGACGCTTTTGCTCCTTGGCATCAGCTATGATTTGCTTGCCCTTAGCTAAGACATCAGCCTTATAGCGTTCAAGCTCCTCATAGGCTACAGTTACAGCATTTGATAAGGCCATCTTTGATACACGGATATGCTTTAACCTAAGCTCATGATGAAGTCTTGAGGCTAAGGCCTTAGGTCTGCCAATGGGGAGGAAAGGCTGAATAAAGGTAATATGCTTTTCCTTTAAAATATCCATATTACCGCGGATATTTTCAGGATATGAGGCAACAACTGGACAGTTATAGCGGTTATCAAGCTTAATATGATCATCATCCATGTTCTTTGGAATACATGGGTAGAAGATGATTTTTACGCCCTTATCAATGAGATTTAGGATGTGACCATGGCTTAGCTTTGCAGGATAGCAAAGAGATTCTGAAGGGATAGTAGCCATACCATCACAATACATTGAAGGAGTACTTTGATCAGAGAGTACTACCTCAAAGCCAAGCTTAGTAAAGAGGGTAAACCAGAAGGGATAATCCTCATACATATTAAGCACGCGCGGGAGACCTATTTTGCCTCGAGGTGCATTTTCTAATGGCTTGTAGCCAAATATACGCTCATATTTGTATTGGTAGATATTGTTGTCAGGGCTTGATTTTTCGTGGCCACCAGCACCTTTTTCGCAACGATTTCCTGAGTAATAGCGTGCACCATCGGGGAAACGTAGCATGGTAATTGAGCAGGCATTACCACAGCGCTTACAACGATAATTCTTAGAGACGGCATTGAAGGAATCAAGCTCATTTTCAGGTAATAGGGTAGAGTGACCTGTTGATGATTCGCAGGCTAAAATTGCGGCACCATAGGCTCCCATGAGACCTGCAACATCAGGACGGATCACATCTCGACGTAAGAGCGTTTCCATGGCGCGTAACACTGCATCATTATAGAAGGTACCACCTTGAACTACGATCTTATCTCCAAGAGTGGACATATCACGTAGCTGCATTACCTTAAATAGGGCGTTTTTGATAACAGATAACGAAATACCTGCAGATATATCAGCAACCGCAGCACCTTCCTTTTGCGCCTGTTTTACGCGCGAGTTCATAAATACGGTGCAGCGAGTGCCTAAATCTACGGGAGATTTTGAATCGATGGCTAATTTGGCAAACTCACGTACATCCATATGCAGTGATTTGGCAAAGGTTTCGATGAAGGATCCACAGCCTGCTGAGCAGGCCTCATTTAACGTGATACCGCCTATCACCCCGTCACGCACAAAGAAGCATTTCATATCCTGACCGCCAATGTCCATGACGAAGGTAACATCAGGACAGAATTCACGGGCGGCGCGCAAATGGGCAAAGGTTTCTACCTCACCAAGATCGGCATGCAAGGCGGCTTTTACCAGATCCTCACCGTAGCCTGTTGAACAACAGCCTCCAATTTCAGCACTCTCAGGTTTAACCTTATAAAAATCCTTAAGCTCTGCGATCACGGTGCTAAGCGGGGTTCCGGCATTTGAGCGATAATCTGTATATAGTAGCTCGTGGTTTTCACCGATCACGGCCATTTTAGTGGTGGTAGAGCCGGCATCAATACCTAAGAAAACGCGACCGGTGTAATTCTCAAGTTGGCCTCTTTTTACTTTATCCTGATCGTGGCGTTCTTTAAATTTCTCATACTCAATATGATCCTTAAAGAGTACAAGATCGCCACTTCCTTTTAGAGATTCAGGATCTGGGCCTGATTTTTCAATTAAGGACCAAGCTGTATCAACATCAATTTCGTCGGCAGCATCACATAAGGCTGCACCTAAGGCTACAAAGTAATTGCCAAATTCTGCTTCTACAACATCACTCTCCTGCATCTCTAAGGTGGCAATAAAGCGTTTTTTAAGCTCTGGGAGGAAGTGAAGAGGGCCTCCAAGGAAGGCTACCTTGCCCTTAATGGGACGACCTTGAGCAAGATTACCAATGGTTTGGTTTACTACTGCTTGGAAGACAGAAAGTGCAATATCCTCACGGGATACACCGGTATTCATCAAAGCCTGAATGTCTGTTTTGGCAAACACACCACAGCGTGAGGCAATGGTATGAATATTTTTGGCCTTAGATGCAAGCTCATTTAAACCTGAGGCATCTGTTGAGAGTAGCGTGGCCATTTGATCGATAAAGGATCCTGTTCCACCTGCGCATGCTCCATTCATGCGCTGCTCCATAGTGCCGCGGAAGTAGGTTATCTTGGCATCCTCGCCACCTAGTTCAATTACGGTATCAGTCTCTGGAATAAGCTTCATGACGGCACAGGCGCAAGCTATAACTTCCTGCTCAAAAGGAAGAGCGCAACGCTGTGCAATACCCATGGCAGATGAGCCGGTGAGGGCAAAGAGAAATTTCTCATTACCGATCTTCTCTTTTACGTACCCAAGATTTCTTTTTACAGATGCGAGAGTTTCTGAGAGGTGTCGTTCATAGGATTTAAAGATAAGGTGATCTTCATTATCTAAGATCACGGTTTTGATGGTGGTAGATCCAATGTCGATACCGACACGATATTTGCATGATGTTAAATTTGCCATAATCAAACCTGTAATGCTCCAAGCAAAGTTGGTAATTGAGCAAGATACCCTAAAGATTTTCCAATTTGAGCTTGTGCTTCTTTCTAATACTAATTGTTGGTTTGTAGTTCTGAAATGAACTTCTTTGATTTTACAAGATGCAGATGAAATGAATTATCTAGTGATAATCCTAATCAAGTTTAGTATACAAGCTGTAGCAAAAAGGCATTACAAAACTGTAAGCTGAGCAGGATCCTTTTCTGGATCCTTAACTGCTGAAATAAAGAAATGAGTGAATATGGCGACAACGCGATCTGACCCCGATCACATTTCCGATAATTGCGAAATTT
>CAVHVI010000023.1:0-18963 GCA_963639245.1 Bacteroidaceae bacterium | reverse complement strand
ATCTTAAATTACAAAATAGTAGATTGTGATTTAGATAGAAAGGAGCTTAAGGAAATTGCAGATCGCAACCACATGCAACCCTTTCCTAAAACTTCGTCAGTTAAGCTTATCGATGGCAGAATGATGGTCAAGCTTTCTGATTGTATGGCTAGGACTCGCTCTGAGGCCTATCGTAAATGCAATTTTAGAGACTAAAAAAGCCCCTCGCTTTAAAGAGGGGCAACAACACTTGTGATACTGCCAGCGGACAGTACTGGCAGTAAGACACTAGGAGTAATTACTTAGCGCTTTCACGAGATTTGCAGTGATCGATCCACTTCTGAGCATCGGGAATGATGGTACCAAACCACTCATAGAACTTGCCCATCTTCTCATCAATGGCCTTCTGCATCTCAGGAGTCATCTCGTGGATCTTGACACCCTTAGCTGCTAAGGCATCCTTTGATTCCTGATCGTTCTTCTCAGAAATATCCCAGTTGTACTCAATGGTCTTCTTAACCCACTTATCAACTAGCTTCTGCATATCCTCAGGGAGCTTATCATAGAACTTATCGTTCATGAGGAACGGTGCAATAGCGAAGATGTGGCGAGTCTCAAGGATATCGCTTTGAACCTCGTTATAGCCTGATGCCAAGATGGTGGCATATGGGTTTTCCTGACCATCGATCATGTGGGTTTCCAAGGCGTTATAAACCTCAGTCATAGGCATCATGACATTATTGGTACCTAAGGCCTCGAAGAGATGTACGTGGATCTCATTGTCAGGGATACGGATCTTAAGGCCCTTGAGCTCATCCATGTTGGTTACAGGACGATTAGATGAAAGCTCACGGAAGCCGTTTACCAAATAACCTAAGATCTTAACGCCGGTATTCTTTTCATAGTTACCAGACATAATGGCCTGACCTTCCTCATCGTATACCTTACGGGCATGCTCCCAGGAACGAATGAGGTAAGGGGCATCAGATAGACCAACATTAGGCTCATCCTTCTTGATCTGAGAACCAGTTACAGCCATCTGCAAGGTGCCGCGCTTAATCTGATCGATAACTACGCTCTCAGGTCCTAGCTGATTGTTAGGGAAGTGCTTGACCTTGATCTGACCGTTTGACTCCTTCTCAATGTTTTCCTTGAAATAATTGATAGAAGCGGTCACAGGGTGATCGTTACCTGCCCAAGTGCCGATACGAATGGTATAGGCGGCGTTGGCAGCTGAGGCCATAGTCATCATCACAGCTGAAGCCAAAATGGTGGCTGCAAAGGTTAATTTTTTCATCGTAAATCTCCTGTTAGAGTTGTTTGTTTTTTGTTGTTAACTTGTTAATCCATCATCAGCTGTGCAGGCACGGTGATGATCTGTGGGAATATTACGCATAGTGCAAGATATCCAAGCTCTGCAAAGAGGAAGGGCAGAATACCGCGCACAAGCTTATTAATAGGCATCTTAGCAACTGAGCAACCGACGAAGAGCACTGATCCCATAGGAGGAGTGATAAGGCCGATTGAAAGGTTGATCACCATTATCAAGGCAAAGTAGTAAGGATCGATACCGGCAGCTTGAACTAAGGGATAGAACACCGGGGCAAAGATCAAGATGATCGGGGTAATATCCATTACTGCGCCTAAGGCTAAGAACACTATGTTCAAAACTATGAGTAATAAGAAGGGGGATTCCACTAAGCCTGAGAGTAGATCCACAATCTGATCTGGAACCTGAGCCATGGTAATTAACCAACCAATGGTATAGGCAGTACCAACTAGGAACATGACGATAGCTGAGGTACGAACGGCATTGAAGAAGATGCGCGGGCAATCCTTGATCTTAAGCTCACGATTCCAGAACACAGCAACTACGAAGGCATATACGGCAGCTACGGCACCACCCTCTGTAGGAGTGAAGATACCAAAGCGAATACCTACGATGATGATCACCGGCAAGAGTAAGGCTGGAATGGCATCGAAGAACAATCTGATGCTGTCACGTGCGGAATAGACTATTCTATCGGTATAGCCATCACGCTTGACCACGAAATACCACACAGTCATGAGGATAATTCCCAAGCAGATGCCAGGGGCAATACCCATGATAAAGAGCTTACCAATAGAGAGGTTGACGGTTACGCCCAAGATAATGAGCGGAATTGATGGCGGAATAATAGGTGCGGTTAGAGCTGAGGCGCAGATAAGACCGGTTGAACGAGGCTTATCATAGCCACACTTGACCATCATCGGGATAAGCACTGCACCTAAGGCGGCCACGTCAGCAATAGCAGCACCAGAAAGGCCTGCAAAGAGCATGGAGGCTAAAATTGCCACATAGCCCATACCACCGTTAAAGCGACCTACTAACACCTGACCAAAATTAATTAGGCGTGAGGAGATGCCACCTTCCTTCATGATCTCACCTGCGAGCATGAAGAAGGGAACTGCAGTTAAGATGAAGGAGTCGGAGCCCTGTAGGATCTGCTGTGCAAGCAAGAGCGGATCGAACATATCGATAAACCATAGCAATATAAGTGCACAGAGCATTAACACCATAGCAACGGGGATACCCATGAGCAATAGGAAGAACAAGGGTACGATAAATACGAAGAATTCCATTATTTAGTCTCCTCTGCCTTATTAGCCTCTAATACTGCCTTCATGTCTTCATCGACATATTTAGGCGGGAAATCTTCACCTTTTTGAAGAGCACGCACAGCCAGTACTAAATCGCGCACAACAAATGCTAAAACACCTGCAGCACCAAAAATTAAGACCGCAATGATGTATTGGAAGGGAAGACCGGTTACCTGTCCCTTGGAGGTACCAGACTCTTCAAAATACATAATTGAGCCATCGATTAGAACATAGAGGGCATAGATGCAAAGCACGTAGCCTACGATATGAATTAAGGTGCGAAGCTTTCTTGGTAGTGCATCAGTTAAGATGGTCACGGCTATATGACCACGCTCGTGAGCTACTTCAACCATACCAAGGAAGGTTAAGTAGATGAAGAGATAACGGAGGATCTCCTCAGTTGCTACAAAGCCTGAATGCATGAAGTAACGCATAAAGGCGTTGACAAAGACGATCATCACCATGACGGCGAGGATCACGACGCATACAAACCTATAGAAGCGTCCAAACTGGTGGAAAAACGATTGCATATTTTGTCTCCCAAAAGCAAGTTTCCTATTTACTAAAATACAAGCTAACTTGTTTTTTAGTTGTGACGTAACACGCAAATTTTTAATTATTTATCCGCAGAAAAATAAGCTTTCTTAAAAATCATAGAGTTAGTAAAATACAAGTAAGATTGTTTTTAAGTTGTAATTTTGATCAAATTTTTTACCTAATTCTCGTGCTAGTATCAGTGCATGGAAAGATCGTAAAAAGCGATACCCCGAGGAAAACTTAGTAATGGAGCTAAACTAATGGATAAGAAACTACTGCCAAAATTAAAGCTAAGTCCCAACCGTACGCTCTCATCACAGATTTACGAGTTTTTGCGTCATCAAATAGTTGAAAAGACTATCTTGCCCGGCACTCAGCTTTCAGAAAACGATCTCACCGCCCATTTTGATGTCTCGAGGACTCCGGTGCGTGAGGCGATTAACCATCTAAGTCGCGATGGCTTGGTAGAAATTCAGCCTCAAAACGGCACCTTTGTAACTAAGATCTCGGTAAACAAGCTCTTTGAGATCTGCTTTATGCGTTGTGCCATAGAAACCGAAGCCGTCCGCGCCTCACTTACCTTAGATGAAAAGCTCTTTAAGGCTATTATTAAGAAGCTTGAAAAAATATTGGAGCAGCAACGTAAGCTTAAGGATAAGCCGCATACTGAAGCAAAATTTTTAACCCTTGATGATGAGTTCCATCATGCAATTTGTGATTTTTCCCAAACTAACCTTGCTTGGGAGGTATTGCAGGGGGTGAAGGCCAATATGGATAGAATACGCTATCTTTCCATAGGTACCTTCTCAACTATAGATGATCTACTTGCAGAGCATGAGAAATTGCTAGAGGCGATCCTAACTAAGGATATAGATACTAGCTGCAAGATCCTACGTCAGCACGCCTATGAGATCACCAAGACCTATAAGCCAGTGATGGAGAAAAATGCCAACTGGTTTGTGGAAAGTAGCCCCATGTAGTGCTTTAAAGAAAAGTCTTCCTGTGACACCAAATTATGGTGATTTATGTCAAAGCCCTCTTTTTACGGAGGGCTTTTCTTATTGTCAGAGTAAAGGATAAAGCTTAGCGTTCATAGTGCAGTTCGTTGATATCGCACGTGCGCGGACCTGAAAGTAGCTTCATGGACTTATGATAGCGCCAATAAACTAACAGCATCAGCACGGTTGTATAGAGTAGATAGCTGCCATAATGCGCAACTACTCCTGCTTGGAACTCACCTCTTTGAGCAATATCACGTACAAATCTAAACTCCCACACTAATGGCCAAACATGAGATACCTTTTGTACCCATCCGGTAAAGAAAGGGATAGCCATGGTAGCACCGCCTAAGATGAACCCAGGAGGTACAAAGAGGATCATATAGGCCGTGCCAGCACCTGGATCTTTTGAATTCCATGAGAAAAACAAGGCCAAAAGACCAATACACATGCCGGTGGTAAGTAAGGTTAGGAAGAAGAAGGGCCAAGAGCCAGCAAAGCGCATCTGACCAAAATTAATTAAGAGACAACAGGCGACGGTAATAGCAGTTGCATAGATAAAAGCATAGGGAATAATACGCGCAATCCATGAGGCAAAGCCCATACGCAAGCAACGCTCCATCTGTCTTGTTATTCTAATTCTGCCAACTATCATCAGCGTGGCGATACCGTTATAAATTGAGCTAAAGGCAATGGTGATCGCAACTACGAAGCCGTTAGTTGATGAATAAACAGGATCGGTCAAACGACGAGAGCCTACAGACATGGGCGTTACAGCGATGGCGGCAGCATCTGACGACATCTTCCCCATACCGGCGACCTTAGGAATGGAGATATTAGCAGCCTCCTCTGCAATAATTTCATTTACGGTGCTAAGTGCTGTACCATTTTGAGCAGAGTTGGTGTAATCGGCATAATAGCCAAGCTTTATTGAGCGTTGACCATTTAATAGGTACTTTTCAAAGTCCTTAGGGATATACAGCACCCCCATGTTTCTATCTTCAGCTAAAAGAGATGAAACCGGAACTGCGTTGTAAAAGATGTCGGTTATCTCAATATATGCCGAAGCATCAAGCTTTTGTGCAAGCTCACGTGAATAGCGAGAATTATCTAAATCAATGATGGCAATACGTCCATCAAAGGCTATTTGATGTTGCAAGAAGATGCAGAAGAAAAGACAGGTTATCAAGGCTACGACCAAGGCTATCTTATGGTAAGGCATACTATCCCCTGATCGCATAACCTCGACCTCCTCACAGAAGGCCTGTTTCATCGCCTCAATCGTAGTCATTGGCAATCTCCAAAGTCATACCAGATAAAAGATCGGGATCCTGATTTGTATATACACGCATCTTAAAGGAGGTGAGATCAGCCTGTCCCTGCTCACGGGTCATACGCAGATCTGCAAAGGAAGGAGCTGATTCTACAAAACGCACCTTGCCCTCGACATCCTTATCTAAGGCATAGCAATAGCTAGTAACCGTATCACCTGCCTTGTAATGAGTAGCGGCGCGCTCTGATATATATACATCGTAGTATTTTCTGGTGGTCTCAATAACTACCGCTGTAGATGATGCTGATACCATTTCGCCCTCATCAAACAACACCTCTAAAACCTTGCCATCCTCAGGTGCATAGAGCTTAGTACGAGAGAGATTTAGCTCCTGCTGTGCAAGCTGTGCCTTTAAGGAGTCACGGGAGGCTTTTAGTGAGCGCAGGGTATTTTCAATATTTTCAGTGTCAGTACGCTGCTGAGTAATTGCAGATAAGGTCATACCGGTAGCATCACGCTCGGAACGTAGCCTCTCTAGCTGCTCCTTGGTGGCACCTAAGGTGAGATTATCAAGATTTTTCTTAGTGGAGGTTACGGCAGCTTGGGCCTGCAAATATACGGCACGAGCCTGATCATAGCTTGATTTTGAAACCGCGGCAGCCTTATCCAAATTGGCATAACGCTTGTATTCAGCAGAGGCTCTGGTCAATTCTGCCTGGGCACTATCTAATTGAGATAAAAGTTCCTCAATTGAGCGCCAGGTAGAGATCTCCGTGGTACGCAACTTGTCGCGGGAGTTATCTAAGGTTATCTGCTGAGCAGTGATCTGAGCTTCAAGGTTTTCAATTTGAGCCTTAAGTGAGGCAATATTAAATTCAATATCCTGAGAGTCTATCTCAAGTAAAAGATCGCCCTTTTTCACCTCTTGAGATTCATTGACCAAACGCTTAACTAGCTTGCCACCTACATTTTCAAAGGCTGTTGAAATCTCATCTGCAGTTAAAACACCAGCCTGCAGACGTCTTGCCTGAGTTACGGCATCCGATCTTCTGCCTAGCATGATAAGCAAGGAGGCAATACATACGATGATCACGAAGAACATCACTGTACGAAACACGGGTTTTGATTTTAAACTTTCTATTTTCTCTTTAACTTCTGACATATACATTCACACCATTAGGTGTCTAAAAACAACAGATACAATTAGCCCCTTACGCCAGTGAAGACGCCTAAAAATTAGACTGTTTAGTCTATAGAGGGAAGGATATTAGTCAAAACGGATATTGCGACCAACGCCACAGGATCTAATAAGACCTAAGGGCATGGTCAACTGCATGTAGGATTTGCGAGTAGCCATCTTACAATAAAGTATTCCTAAGGTAGGTTACGGCCGGCTTATACTTGCGACCTGTAGCGGCATTTTAATATTTACATACACGCTGTTCAATAATTTAAAAGGCTTTTTCACGCCATTTATACACAATTTTAAATTTTAACGATCAACTATGAGTAACTGCAGGTAAAGATTATTTTTAAAAGGCTCAAAAGATTTAAGTTAAGCCCTAAAAAAATTGTTTTCTACGCTAAAATTAGACTTACTTTGTTTCATTATTCCCATAAGAGGTTTTCATGGCTACGAAAAAAAATAACGACATGCCTCAGCACTATTTTCTGGTAAAGATAACTCTCGTAAACTCCAGACCTAAAAGCTGGCGTAACCTGTGCATTCCTGCAGATCTACCTGCTGATGATTTTATGGATATCATTCTCCGTCTTTTTGGCTGGTCTGGTAGCCATCTATATGATTTTGAAGGATATAGAAGTGAGGTACCAAATAATCCTTTTCTTGAAGGATATGAAGAAAAATATGCTGACATGACAATTAAGGATCTTTTTGTCATGCTTGGACCATCACTTAGATTCGTCTATGATTATGGTGACTATCACCTGCACAAGGTAGATCTTATGAACACAAATTTCACGCCAGAGTCAGGTCAGTATCCCATCTATTGCATAAGATCCAAAGGTGGCCATGGAATAGAAGACGGCGAATGTGAGGACTGGGATGAAGACGAATACGAGCAAATCTTTGATGAATATGGAGACATAAAGGATTTCGATGTATTCAAGCAAATTTTGGAGGATTGTGCTAAAAGAGTTACTCCTATAACTGCTAACGCGGATATCGCAGGTATCGTCGGACGTCTATACACTCGCAAACTTGTTTATGGAGATCCTTGCGTAGTTTTAAGCAAGGCTGATGCTGCAGCCTTAAAGAAAGCCCAAAAAGAGCAGGAAAAAGCTCAAAAGGCAAAAGAGAAGGCTGAGCAAAAGGCCTTAAAGGCTGCAAACAAAGCTAAAACTGCTACCAAGAAAAAGACAGATAAAGCAGTAGCTAAAGAGGATTAATTAAGGATCTTCTAAAAATGGCGGACAGAACTTAATCAATCCGCCATGCTTACTACAAAAGCTCTAGGCTTTCACGATAAACAGGGATCTTATTTCTGTGAGAACCATCATCGGTGAGAATATTCTTAATGGCATAGTACTCCTGCACCACAAAGCGATGGATGGGTAAATTTAAGCTTAAGGTTGCAATAAGCATTAACGCTAGGACAACAGTCAAAGGCTTACCAATACGCACGTAGCTTTGAGACCAAAAAGAAGGGATCCACAACAAAAATCCCTCTGCAGCTGAGGTGAGAGTCCAAAACAGCTGATCAAAGGAGCCTTGTCCAACCATAAAGCCTTGCAGTATGTCCTGCAGCAAAAAATTGCCGGTTAAAATCACATTCACACACTGAAAAACATGAAGCAGGATCAAAGGAAATAAGCACAATCTCCAACTACGTGGCAATACTAAGGTGATAGAGGTCAGCACCGTCATTTCAACTGCTAGAAATATGACATATTCAAGGCTAACCGAAAAAATTAGCAAACCTATAATACAGATCAGACGCAATACATAAGCCAAAATTAGGCCTAAGGGGATTTGCTTTACCTCGCTCATAGTATCCTCTATCGACACTATGGAGCGATCAGTGCCCTTATAAAAGTGGCACGCTTCTTGATGGGGGGGGGGTAAACCGTTATTTTTCATAGACTTAGCTAGTTTACCTTCTTTTCTCTTGCTTATGACAACTAACAACACTTACTAAGATGAATTTTACCATATCATAAGCAAGTTAACTCATGCTCACTAATATGATACATTCTCCTTAGCATCATATTTATCGCGTATAAGCTTCCTTAAGAATAGAGCTTGTTTAGGGTTCTTTCTTAGATAGCGCGTGCGTACATACTCTGATTTTTTAATAAACTGCTCAGGATCAGGCTCCGCTATTTTTACCACTCCCTGATGACGCATGCGCGACAGATCTATTTCCTCAAGCTCCTCAGTTAAATAGCGCACAAATGATCCTGCCTGTGACGCACAATCATATATTAGCTGTTGCTCCTCTGCAGACAATAGCTTCCACGTCTCAAGAGACATTAGCAAGATGTAATTCATGCGGGCATGTTTAGTAAGCGTCAAATAGTGCATGTATTTATCAAGCTTATTTGAAATAATCATAGATATTGGTAGCATGATCCCATCAAGATAACCATGCTTAGCAGCATAAACTCCACTAGTAAACGACATCTCATAGGGAAGAGCATTCATTGCCAACAGATAGTCCATATCAGGACCAGGACCTCTTACCCAAAATCTCTGCCCAGACATATCACTAGGACTTAAGATCTGGCGATCACGCATTAAAATTTGAATATAACCACCGTACCAGATATCAATTCCCACCAAATGAGTCTTGTCATGGGAAATATCACTGGTAACTCTTCTAATAAGCTCTCCACCAGGTTTCATTAAATCGTCAAAGGTAGACGCCTGCATAAGATAAGGAGCACCTAAGAGTGAAGGTCCAGAAGCTAGCTGGCTGATCCTATTTACTGGCACTAAGGCAATATCAAGGGTATTCATGACAGTATCTAAAACCAGATCAGAATTAACCGCAAAGGTAGAATAGCGCTTTTGTTCAACCTTGATCTTGCCATGTGAGCGCTTTTCTAGCTCATTGGCCAAATAGCGCATAGCCTCGGTAAAGGGAGTGTAGGAGTTATCCTCTAGAGCATAACGTAGTAGTAATGGGCCCTCACGATGATATTCCTCAGTAGGCTTTTCACACCCAAGCATAAATATGGATGCAAGGGAGATCAGTAATAAAGACGCAAACTTTTTCATATTAGCCAGGAATGATCATACCCTCATCACGCATCTTAGCTATCTTATAGCGCAGAGTACGCGGAGAAATACCGAGCTTGTCTGAAACCTTCTGCCTATTACCACGAAATTCAATCAAGGCATCAAGAATTATTTGATATTCCTGCTGCTTAAGCTCTCCTCCTAAATTGGCGGGGATCTTTTGCGTACGTAGCGGATCATCAAGGATCTCTTGACGCTCCTCAATCACAGGAGCTTGCCCTTCAATGGACTGAGCTGGCAAGTCCGCACTTAGGGCTTCATCTAATCCCTGCTCATCAAAGATGATGTTTATATCATCGACTACATTAGAGTCAGCTAGGATTAAGGCACGTTGCATGACATTATCAAGCTCACGTACATTACCTGGGAAAGCATAGCCTGCAAGCTTACGCTCGGCCCTATTTGAAATAGTGGGAATTGCACGGCTGGCCTCACGGGCATGCTTTTCCAAAAGAAACTTTGCAATAGGAAGGATATCTAAGGGACGATCCTTTAGCGGCTTCCAATGAAGAGGAAAAACATTTAAGCGATAGTAGAGATCCTCTCTAAACTTTTTCTCGGCAACCGCCTGCTTTAAATCACGATTGGAGGTAGCAATCACTCTCACATCTAAGGCAATACTCTTACGTGAGCCTAATCTTTCGACCTCTCGCTCCTGTAACACGCGCAAAAGCTTGGCCTGTAGCGATAAATCCATCTCCGTAATTTCATCTAAGAGTATGGTTCCACCCTGAGCCTGCTCAAATTTTCCAGGACAGGCCTGAACTGCTCCCGTAAATGCCCCCTTTTCATATCCAAAAAGAGTAGATTCAAGCATGGTATCGGGAATAGCCGCGCAGTTGATGGCTACAAAGGGACCTGAGGCACGCTGGGACTTATCATGCACAAAGCGCGATAAAATTTCCTTACCAGAGCCAGAGGGTCCGGTGATCATCACGGTGGCATCGGAGACTGCAACCTTGGCTGCAAGCTTTAAAAGCTCTCCAGTTGAAGGATCCTTCCACACCGGCTCCCCTTTTACAATACGACTTACCGGCACATAACGGGAGACCTGATTTAATAATACCTCTGGAGCAAAGGGCTTTGATAGATAATCTACCGCACCATCACGCATAGCTGCTACTGCGCCATTGATATTGGCGTAGGCGGTCATGAGCAGTACCGGCAGATTTGGGTATTTGTCGTGAATTTGATTTAAGAGCTTATGCCCATCCATGCCATCCATCTGCACATCGGTTATCACCATGTCGGCACGACGCTTGGTAAGGACTTTCAAAGCCTCTTCACCAGATCCGGCCTCGATACAGGAATATCCTGCTAGCATCAAGGTGTCACAAATAGCCTCACGTAAGCTACTGTCATCGTCAACTATTAGGATCTGGCTTTGACTCATTTTTATCTCTCAAAGAGACTAAGCTGCCTCCGATTTAGCACCTTGTCTCACAAATTCTGGAATTATTAAAGTAAATTCAACTGGGAATTCCTCACTTTCGTGAAGCTCTAAGCGACCATGATGCACGCGCACCACTGCCGCCACCACCGCAAGTCCCAGACCTGTACCATTGCTTTTAGTGGTATAGAAAGGCTCAAAGATCTTTTTCTTAAGATCATCTGCTATTGCAGGTCCATCATTGGCAACAGCAATAGCAATACTGCCATTTTCTTTTTTAAGACTTATTTTAACCTTTTTAGCTCCAGCCTCTACGGCGTTTGCCACAAGATTTGATAAAGCTCCAGAAAGTGCCGCCGTATTGCCTAAAATCGGCATAGGACGATCACCAAGCTCTGCGATTAATTCCGCTCTCCCCTTAGTGACAATACTTTGACAGGACTGGAGGCAATCACTTACTAAATCAACAGCTTCAAGCTCAGCTACAGTTTGCGCATCCGATCGTGCATACATCAAAATATCCGACACCTGCGCCTCCAAAGCCTCCAAGCGTGACATGAGCTTTTTTTGAAAAGTAGCACGGGACTGAGGTGGCAAACGAGGATTTGCAAGGTTAGCACCATAGAGCATAGCAGCTGATAGCGGGGTTCTTATTTGATGTGCAAGGGAGGCTGCCATTCTTCCTAAAGATGAAAGACGCTCCATATGACGCATTTTATCCGAGAGCTCACGCTGAGCGGTCAAATCATTCATCTGCACTAGCTGTCCATTAGATAATGGCTTAGTTAAAACCTGTAATCTCTTACCATCACGCGTTGAGATCTCAGTACCATCATCCTCACGTGGACGAAACACTTCCTTGATGACATCGATCCATTTGCGACCTACTAAACTTTGCTCGCCAAGCATTTCTAAGGCGCCCTTGTTAGCCTTGGAAATAGTGCCGCGTTTATCTAGGATCACAATTGCGGAGGGAACCTCGTTAAAAACCTCTGCTAGGAGCTCTAATTCATTTGCGTCCATAAAAGCCTCAATGTCATCTTGCTAAAAACTCTGACATTGATATATCAAATAGCATGCCAATTTTAGTTTTTTATCTCATTGATATATCAGTACTTTTATTCGTCAATATTTTGATAACTGCTAAAATAGCATTGAGTTAAGTCCCCACAAAACCTTATAAAACCATTTCTTATCCCCCCACAAACAACAAGCCCCCGATACCTAAGCATCAGGGGCCTTTTCTAAAAAGCTAAATCCTAGCCTACGAACACGCGCGCATTACGGAATACACGCATCCAAGGAGAATCCTCACCCCACTCATCAGGATGCCAAGAGTTAGCCACTGTACGCATCACACGCTCAGGATGAGGCATGAGGACAGTGAAGCGGCCATCAGGAGTAGTAACAGAGGTAATACCCTCAGGTGAACCATTAGGGTTCAAAGGATAGGCAGAGGCGATATTGCCATTGTGATCAACATAACGCACTGCAGCCAAGCCCTGCTCGTTCAAAGCCTTAAGCTGCTCAGCAGATGCAAACTCAGCGCGGCCTTCACCATGAGACACCACGATCGGCATCTTAGAGCCAGCCATGCCTGCAAACAATACTGAAGGGCTGTTCTGAACCTCAACTTCAACAAAACGAGCCTCAAAGCGCTCTGAATTGTTGGTTACAAAGCGAGGCCAGTTTTCAGCACCAGGGATCAAATCCTTCAAGGTTGACATCATCTGGCAGCCATTGCAGACACCCAAGGCGAAGGTATCATTGCGATTGAAGAACTTAGAGAAGGTCTCAGCACCACGGCTTGAGAAGAGAACTGATTTAGCCCAGCCCTCACCTGCACCTAAAACGTCGCCATAGGAGAAGCCACCACAGGCTGCAAAGCCCTTAACATCTGCAAGATCAACAGCACCTGAGAGGATATCCGACATATGGACATCTACGCAGGTAAAGCCTGCTCTATCAAAGGCTGCCGCCATTTCGCCTTGAGAGTTAACACCCTCTTCACGCAAAATAGCAATCTTAGGACGGACACCCTTACTAATATAAGGAGCGGCAACATCTTCCTTAGTATCGAAGCTGAGATCAGCAAACAAGCCCTTATCGGAGTCATCAAACTTAGCCTCATACTCTTCCTTAGCACACTGAGGATTATCACGTAGTGATTGCATGTGGAAGGTAGTCTCAGCCCAAATGGTTCTGAAGTGAGAGCGCTTCTGGTTGATAACATCATTGCCATCACGAACAAAGATAATTCTATCCTCGTTATTGATGGTACCAAGATCAAAGGAGCAATTTGCAAGGCCGTGACCTGAGAGAATATTAAGTACGGTCTCTGCATCCTCGGCACGAACCTGCAACACTGCACCAGGCTCCTCATTAAAGAGCACAGCCAAGTCGTTCTGACCTAAATTAGAGATATCAGCAGTAATACCGCAGTGACCTGCAAAGGACATCTCAGCTAAGGTTACAAACAAGCCACCATCTGAAATATCGTGATATGCCAAAACCTTATCATGCTTATTTAAGAACTGAACAGAATCAAACAAGCCCTTAAGACGTGCTGGCTGATCGAGATCTGCAGGAACATCACCTAGCTGACGATAAACCTGAGTTAAGGCAGAGCCACCAAGACGATTACGACGATCACCTAGATCAACATAGATCAAACGGGTCTCACCCTTGTCAGTTCTAAGCTGAGGAGTCAGAGTCTTTCTTACATCCTCAACACGGGCAAAAGCAGAAACTACCAAGGACATAGGAGAGGTTACAGATTTCTCAACCCCATTTTCCTGCCAGGTAGTACGCATGGACATGGAGTCCTTACCAACAGGAGTGGAAATACCTAATGCTGGGCATAATTCCTCACCTAAGGTCTTAACTGCCTGATAAAGACCGGCATCATCACCAGGGTGACCATTTGGAGACATCCAGTTGGCAGAAAGCTTCACGCGATTTAATTCACCGATATCAGCAGCAGCGATATTAGTAACAGCCTCAGCAATAGCCAAACGCACAGAAGCGGCATGATCAAGCAAAGCAACCTGAGGACGCTCACCAATGGCACCAGCCTCACCATGATAGCTATCATATGATGCACAGGTTACACCGACGTCAGCCACCGGAACCTGCCAAGGACCAACCATCTGATCACGAGCAACTAAACCAGTAACAGAGCGGTCACCGATGGTGATTAAGAAGGTCTTTTCTGCAACAGTCGGCAAACGCAAAACACGCTCGCAAGCATCTAAGACATCAATGCCAGAGGTATTGAAGGCCTGAGAGTTATGCTTAGCAGACTTCACATCCTTAATCATGCGCGGAGGCTTGCCCAAGAGAATATCCAAAGGCAAATCAATAGGAGTGTTGTCAAAATAATCATCGTGGAGTACTACACGACGATCAGCAGTGGCAGTACCAATAATTGCATACTGAGCACGCTCACGCTTACAGAAATTCTCAAAGGTTTCCAAATTCTCAGGCATAACTGCTAATACATAGCGCTCCTGAGACTCGTTACACCAAATTTGTAGCGGGGACATGCCAGGCTCATCGTTAGGAACCTTGCGTAGCTCAAAGAGACCGCCTACGCCACCGTCAGCAACCAACTCAGGCATAGCGTTAGATAAGCCACCAGCACCTACGTCATGGATGAACATGATAGGATTCTTGTCACCTAACTCCCAGCAAGCATCGATAACCTCTTGGCAACGACGTTGCATTTCAGGATTGCCACGCTGAACAGAGGCAAAATCAAGGCTTTCAGATGAAGCACCGGAATTCATGGAGGAAGCTGCACCACCACCTAGACCAATGTTCATAGCAGGACCACCAAGAACGATAAGCTTAGCACCAGGATCGATATGATCCTTGTGAATATGCTCACGACGGATGTTGCCCCAACCACCAGCTAGCATGATGGGCTTGTGATAGCCACGAACCTCACGGCCATTGAAGGAATCGACCTCTTCCTCGTAGGTTCTAAAATAACCACAAAGATTAGGACGGCCAAATTCGTTATTGAAGGAAGCTGCCCCCAAAGGACCTTCAATCATGATCTGCAGGGCTGATGCCAAACGATCGGGCTTACCAAAATTATGCTCCCAAGGCTGCTCAGCACCAGGAATGCGTAGGTTGGAAACAGTAAAGCCACAGATACCAGCCTTAGGCTTAGAACCAACACCAGTTGCACCCTCATCACGAATTTCACCACCTGAGCCAGTTGCAGCACCAGGGAAAGGAGAAATAGCAGTAGGATGGTTGTGAGTTTCTACCTTCATGAGGATAGGCATGTCTTCTTCATGATAGGAATAGACATGATCAGTGCCTGCAAAGAAACGGCCGGCCTTAGAGCCTTCCATTACCGCCGCATTATCCTTATAGGCAGATAATACATAGTCTGGGTGCTTTTCATTGGAATTACGCACCATCTTAAACAAGGACTTTTCCTGATGCTGACCATCGATAGTCCAATCAGCATTGAAAACCTTATGACGGCAGTGCTCAGAGTTCATCTGACCAAACATGTATAGCTCAACATCGGTAGGATCGCGACCTAAGTCCTTGAAGCTATCCATGAGATATTCCATCTCAGGCTCATTTAAGGCCAAACCTAATTCAACATTGGCCTTGCGAATAGCCTCCATACCCTCGGTGGTTAAGGCTACAGTCTTAAATGGAGCCGGAGTCTGCTTTTCAAAAACAGCAGCAGCCTCTTCAACGGTTGCCAAGACATTTTCCATCATACGATCGTGAATTAAAGCGGTAACGCTCTTGCGTTCCTGCTCAGTAAATTCACCACCATCTTTTTCAATGTAATAGGCAATACCACGCTCTACACGAAGGATCTTGGTTAAGCCACAGTTTTTAGCAATATCCGTAGCCTTAGATGACCAAGGAGAAATAGTTCCCACGCGCGGGATCACCATGAAAAGCTCGCCCTTATCTTGAGATTCGGTATTCTTAGGGCCATAGGTTAAAAGCTTCTTCAGGACTTCGGTTTCCTCAGCATTGAGATCCTCTTTGGCGTCATAGAAGTGGACGTAATGAGTAGAAACTGATGAGACTTTGATGCCGGCAGCGACAAATTCCTGCTTGAGTTTGTCGAGTCTGAAATCAGATAAGGCACGAGAGCCGCGCATGATTTGCATAATAGAAAAATCCCGCATACGAAAAATTAACGGAAATAGCGCGCATAAGGCTTGTTTTTGCCTTCTTGCGGCAGTGGAGGCCGAGTACAAAATCGGCGTGCGTATTCTATCACAGAAAAATAGCACCGACGGCATAGTTACCGCATCGGTGCGCACTAATACAATGAAGTTCTAGTCCTTAGCCAATTAACAAGGACTGATCTATTTCATGGGCATCACTAAAATTGCACAAAATACAAAAGCCTTTGCAATTTTAGATTCGTAATATGCTTGTGCTGATCGATGCTTTTTTGCACCAAATATCCTGCAAGATCAAATGCATCCATCTTCACAATCCCCAATTTAAAACTAAGCATCACATCCCTCAATAAGCATCATCGCATGCATTTTTCCAGCAGAAATTCAGCCTTCAATACCGAAGCATATTGTTTATGAATACTCACGCATTTGGATATCGTCGGAAGAAAGTAATACTTATTAGGATCAAGTGTTGACTGCAACCTAAACCAGTAGTCATAGTTTTCATCAGCATAGAAGCCAGTTAAGGTGTTCTTTCTAAGATAATCCCAAGTTTTCTTAAAATCCTCTTCGCGCTCTGCGATCACATATAAAGCCTTCAGCACATTTTGCTCCATTCCCTCACGCAACATTGCCGCGTGCCTTGAGCATAGCTTTTGCCAATTGGGGTTATAGCAAAAGTATTGCTCCTTAGGCAGTTGCATAAGCTCCGCCGAAAGCCAAGAGCAGGCATGATCCCAGATCATATCCTGTACATCCTTACTATTATCTTCCTTGATCCCATACATGGCCTCATGTTTATTCATGGTTAGCTTACCAATCTCCTCAAGAGCGCTACGACCACGCCAATAAACAAATTCAGTAAAAGCCTTCATCAAACCACGTAATTTAAGCTCGACTAAAATTAAGGGATTGACTAAGCGTAAGGCCCTCAAGGCATAGTAATCGGGGGTATGCACAATTTCGTTAAAATCATAATCAAGGTAAGAATGAGTAAGCTCGGCCAAAATATTAGGAGCATTCCACAACACTACATGCCCTTGGCAAAATAATGCCTGAAAGCATAAATTTCCCCAACGCTCATCCTCAGTAATCATTCCATTTACCGAGGCGCGAATAGAATCCGTCAAGCGCTTCTTCATATCCTGATCTTCATCAGCATATTGTTGCAAGGATGGTAGCGCTTGTGAACGCATGCCCTTAGATTGCCTATAGCAACTATCGTCACGTGCTTGTGCTTTTTTCAAAGCCGTTTCCAAATGATTACTTACACAATCCTCAATATCAAGCCCATCATCCCCATCCGTGAGCTCATAGCAAAGCTTTCTTATTCTAAGTGCCTGCTGAAATTTATTATCCGAAAGATGTAAACGATTAGAAGTCTCCTCTTCATCTTTAAAGGAAGGATCGTAAAAACCATCATGGCCTAATAGGATTTGGCGAAAGATTTCCTCACGCTCAGAGATTGATAGATTTTGGCTAAGCTCAGTAAGAGAGCGCGTATCCTCTACAGAATTCAATTTGCTCATAGCCACCCCTCAATCACAAAGAAACATAGTTCCATTGCTAGCAATCCTGAGGATCGCCGGACTAAAATCAGCCATTTGATATAAGGTATGGTGTAGCAGGCGCTTAAGACGAGGATCTTCAGCTAAGCTTTTACCTAGCTTATTTAGCTCAGACTCAGTCATTTGATCGTTATAGTGATATTGCTTAAGCAGTACATAGCCATCTTTAAAATCACTTTGACGCGCCTCGATCACATACAGTTGCTTTAAAAATAGCTCATCACATCGTGCCTTTTGCTCCCTAATAAACTCATCCTTCCATTTTTCAAAAGACTCTTCATCCATCGTCCACACAGCTTGCTCATTAACCCCAGCAGCATCACAAAAGGCCTTTTGACGTCCAATTCTTGGATTAGGATTTGAGCCATAGCTTGCTTGTACCAAATTAATAAAGGCAGTGAGCTTTTCATGTATAGAAAGCTCAACATAGCTCATAGGCCTTACCGACAACAGACCTTGTAGGGCATAAAAGCCCGCGCTCTTCATGACATTTGCTACCTTCTTTTTAGGATCTGGTAGCACCATGCAGCTTATCCATAGCGGATCTATTACCCAATCAAGCACCTCAAAATCATAGGCCTTGAGGGCATAATCCATATAAACATCCGCACCGTCCTCAAACTTAGGCCCCCAAACAGGAAGCTCATCATTAGGATCACATTGCAACCATACGTGAGAGTCATTCCCAGACAACGCCCTACCCGACCAATAAGTAGAACAACTATTAAAAACCTTATGGCAAGCAGTGCATAAAAGATCCATGTCCTCATCAGCACTTAAGCCTAACTCTTTCACAAGTTCTAAACTTAGCCCTCTTACCCTCAAGCTCTGAGAAAGCGCCTCCTCTCCAAGCCTAAGATCATCCCTATCCATTGCCTTAGGATCATGAAGCTTTAAATATTCAATGCCCTTGTTGTCATTTAAAAACATGGCAAGTAATGCTGACACCTCAGCATCTTTTAACTCATTGCAGTTCATCAACAGAACTCCTAAAAATTTCTTTCGCGATTGGTTTAAAAAAATAACTGAACACTAAATTCTCCCTAGCCTGCTCCTCCTTCCATCTTTAATAGGGCGTATGACAATTACTGCAAAATTGCCTAAATGCGTATAGTTCTATCCAATAGTATTCTACATAAGCAATCT
>CAVHVI010000022.1:0-19098 GCA_963639245.1 Bacteroidaceae bacterium | reverse complement strand
ATTAACCACTGATCCCACGCATTTAATGCGCAACGAGCTGGCTCAATGCTTATATCTGCTACATAATCCCGGGCTACAGCTTGTATGGAACTACGAGAAAATAGTTCATCAACAAGATCTGTAGGAAAGATGAGTCTGGCATAACCTAACTTTGGATCTATCTCTACCTGCTTTTTAAACCAACTACGAATTGTTAACTTGATACCATCAAAATCACAAACCTCAGAGTTCACAAGCTCACGCCATGGTTCACGTATTGCGTTATCAGACATTGGCGCAGGCTTACTTCTTGATGGAGATTGGAATACAAAGTCAGAATGAATTTCATTGACGTGATGCATGTACTGTAAAAGATCCATTATTGGTGGAGTTATCGGCTTTACAAAATATTTGTCATCACGATTGGACATGAAGTTGATGGCGGGTAGCTTCATGGTCTTATTCTCAAGATCGATCAGCGACCATCGTAAATTACTAAACTCGCTAAATCTAAAGCCCGTCAAAAAACACATCAAGAATACAGGACGATAAATTGCCTTTGCTTTTGATAAAGGCTTCACAACCTTTTCTATAAATTCTTCAGGAGGGAGGGTGGCACGAGGTTTAGATTTTTGGAGAGGGAAGGGACTAAACTTACTGTGCAGAAGATCTGCGATCGGATTTACGCTGATAAGTTTCTCCTCACTAGCGACACTAAGCATATTACAGAGTAAAGCAACCGCACGGTGCTTGTTGTTGACGGTCTGATCAAGCTCCTTGACAGTCTGGACAATAAAGAGACGCGAGAGATCGGTCAGCTTGATATCATGGAATGGATAAAGAGTGGTACTCATTAAAGTTTTGTAATTGCTGTAGGAGGTCTCACTCAAGGTATGAGTTTTCTTCCACTGCTTTACAAAGTGATCAAAGTATTCAGAAACTGTTGGGCAATTATTAGCAGCTTTCTTCTCGTCGTCCTTTTTGCCCTGCAGTTCCGCAACCATATTAGACGCTGTCTGAAAATTCATTTCTGAATAATCACCTAACCTAACCTTAGTACCTCCAACGCGAGCATACCAAAAAGTCTTTCCAGTTCCCTTATTCACAATTGCAATCAAGCCACCACCACAGTTATAGGTAGTCTGAGATGATTTCATCTCCCCTTGTTGCGCACTTTTAATTAGCGAACCTATATCGCTAATTACCGTTGCCACTGATTTTTTTTCCAACATTTGAATTTAACCCCAAGTAATCGGTATAAAGGTTTATGACGTGTCTATGGCATTGTTATGACATTTATGACGTCGATATGACAAAATTTATGCCCTTTATTACAAAAAATCAAATGCAAGAAGGAAGCAGATGGATGAGTATAAGTGAGAATTGGGAGTTGTTCAGAAGCGTTCAGAAGTGTTCAAGGAAAGGCTTATATATGCGGTTTATAGAGGTATTTTGAACACTACAGATACAAAAAAAGCACGTTCAAAAACGTGCTCTACTGGCGGATAGAGAGGGATTCGAACCCTCGATACAGTCCTTAAAACCGTATGCTCCCTTAGCAGGGGAGTACCTTCAGCCTCTCGGTCATCTATCCACTAGGCTCTTCAGCGCGGACAATTATCCTATCCTTGCTTTTGATTGTCAAGAACTTTTTTAGCTTGTGCTTTTTTCTCTGAAATTTTGACTCCTGCTCTCTTGATAGCAGTAGTCTTAGGAGCCTCGATACCCAAACGGACACGTCCATTTTGGATATCGAGAACTCGCACGGTGATCCCATCTCCAATCTGGAGAGAATCTCCGACCTTAGATGAGACCACTAGCATAGCTTATAGGTGGCTATCTAAGAAGGTTTCGGCGCTTGCAACAGCCATGTGCAAGCCTTCAACCTTAGTACCACCAGCCTGAGCCATGTCAGGACGTCCACCGCCCTTACCATCGACAAAGACTGCAGCATTCTTAACTAGATCACCTGCCTTAACCTTAGATACGAGATCCTTAGTTACAGCAGCGGTTAAGGATACCTTGCCATCATTCTCAGAGCCTAAGAGCACGACACCTGACTGCATACGATTTAAGCAATCGTCAGCTGCAAAACGCAATGCCTTAGCATCATAGCCTTTCACGCATTGAGCCAAAAGCTTAACGCCTTTAACCTCTTTTACGGATGCTACAAGCTTCTCACACTCAAGAGTGATGATCTTTTCCTTCAAGCTCTCGTTTTCTTTCTCAAGATCACGACCACGCTTTACTAACTGATCAGTCTTCTCGGCAATTGACATATTGTCAGCCTTCATGAGATTTGCAGTCTTGACTACATTACGGACAATGGCCTGTAAGTATTCAATGGCAGCAGCACCAGTAACAGCTTCAATACGACGTACACCTGAGGCCACAGCTTCATCAGCAATGATCACAAAGGTACCTAAATCACCAGTACGCTCAGCATGAGTACCACCGCATAGCTCCTTAGAGAAATCACCCATGGAAACCACACGTACCTTGTCCTCATACTTCTCATCAAAGAGAGCCAAAGCACCAGATTGCTTAGCCTCATCAAGATCCATAATGTCAGTCTTGATGACATTATTATTGCGGATCTGCTCATTGACGATACGAGCAACAGCCTGACGCTCAGGAAGAGTCAAAGGCTGATTATAGGAGTAGTCAAAGCGCAAACGATCGGCTGCTACATAAGAGCCCTTCTGGGTTACGGTCTTGCCTATAACCTGACGCAAAGCTGCGTCTAGAAGATGGGTTGCACTGTGATGGGCGGCAATAGCCTTGTGATTTTCAACATCAACGACAGCAGTAACCTTAGCACCCTTATTAAACTCACCTAGCTCAACTCTACCAATGTGGATGATGGTCTTACCGATGCGCTTGGTATCCTCAACGATAAACTCAGTATTAGAGCCAATCTTGATGGAACCGATATCGCCAACCTGACCACCCATCTCACCATAGAAAGGAGTTGCATCTAAGGTAATGATGGCGCGCTCATCAGTTGAAATGGATTCAACAGCCTGACCATCCTTATAGATGCCAGTAATTACAGCATCACAGGATGAAGTCTCGTAGCCCTTAAACTCGGTAACCTCGGTGAGCTTTAGATCCTGGTTATAGTCCACATCGAACTTGGAGTTCTTCTTGGACATAGCCTTTTGCTTGGCCATCTCAGCATCAAAGCCTTCCTCATCGATGGTATAACCGCGATCGCGTACCACGTCAGCAGTCAAGTCTGTAGGGAAGCCATAGGTATCATAGAGCTTAAAGACTACGTCACCTGGGATAACCTTGGAGTCGCCTAGCTTCTTAAGCTCGCCCTCAAGCAAGGCCAAGCCGCGATCAAGAGTATTTAAGAACTGCTCTTCCTCACGCTTTAAGGTCTTCTTGATGAGATCCTGCTGCTCAACAAGCTCAGGATAGGCCTTACCCATAAGCTCTACTAAGGTATCAACTAATTTATAGAAGAATACTTCCTTAGCACCTAAGAGACGACCATGGCGTACAGCACGACGGATAATACGACGTAACACATAACCACGACCTTCATTTGAAGGCAACACGCCGTCTGCAATCAAGAATGAGCAGGAGCGGATGTGATCTGAAATTACGCGTAAGGACTTATCCTTAAGATCGCTTACACCTAAGACAGCGGCTGCAGCCTTTTCCAAAGCTACGAATAGATCGATATCGTAGTTTGAGTGTACGCCCTGCAATACAGCGGCAATACGCTCAAGACCTAAACCGTTGTCGATCATAGGCTTAGCTAGCTTTTCAAAGGTGCCGTCAGCCTTACGGTTGTACTGCATGAACACGATGTTCCACACTTCGATGAAGCGGTCACCGTCTTCTTCAGGAGATCCCGGAGGGCCTCCCCAAATGTCATCACCGTGATCGTAGAAAATCTCAGAGCAAGGACCGCAGGGGCCAGTATCACCCATCTGCCAGAAATTGTCTGAATTGAAAGCACCGCCTTTGTTATCGCCGATACGAATGATCTTTTCTACCGGAACCTTGATGATATCCTTCCAAATGTTATAGGCTTCATCATCCTTATCATAGACGGTTACAGTCAAGGACTCCTTAGGAAGACCAAAGCCTTCAGTCAAAAGGGTCCAAGCGTAGGTAATTGCTTCCTTCTTGAAATAATCACCAAAGCTGAAGTTACCCAGCATTTCAAAGAAGGTGTGATGTCTTGCGGTATAACCGACGTTTTCAAGATCGTTCTGCTTACCGCCTGCGCGTACGCATTTCTGAGCGGTAGTTGCACGCACGTAAGGACGCTTCTCTTTTCCAAGATAGATATCCTTAAACTGATTCATACCTGCGTTAGTAAACAACAAGGTAGGATCGTTATGCGGCACCAGTGAGCTCGAGCGCACCACGGTGTGTCCGTGGGACTTGAAGAAATCCAAATACGTCTGACGTATCTGGTCTGTTGTCATATACATAGAAAAAAACCTGTATTAAATAGGGCCTTTTTTGCCAATGGTGAATTATACAATCAAAGAAGGGGTTTCAATCCAAAGATGCCAAAAATTGCCTTAATGCAGCAATACTCGTGGACGCGCTAAAACCACGACGATATAAGGCTCCGAGCATTCTTTGCTTCATTTTTTGGTCAATTTCGATGTCCTGCCCATATTTACGCTCTAAAAAGCTATAGGCTAGCTCCTCAAAATCAACCTCGCTGAAGGGCTCATCTAATAAATCAGGATCAATGCCACGCTTGATACAATCAAATACCGCGCTCTTAGGACCTGCAAGGCGCCCTATAGCATGACGAGCTAGCATCTCGGCTGCCCGTTCATCACTTTGATAGCCACAATCTCTGCATTTATCAGCAGTCTCGTAGGCCAAATCCTCGTCATATTTAGTGGCAAGCTTGCGCGCAAGCTCCTCAAAGCCATATTCACGCGCAGTCAAAAGACGCAGGGCGTAATTGTAGCAACGCGCTGCGTCTTGGCTTTTTTCCTTAGATATCATCTATAAGCTTGGCTTTACAAATCCTCAGGGAACTCAGTGATGAGCTCCTCATCGGAAATTGAATCCATGTCATCATCAGTAGGTGCAGGGATATCGTCAGAGGCCACAGTCTCAGTATCTACAGCTTCATCTAGAAGATCCATGGACTCAGCATAGGATGCATTTTGTTTGAAGAAATCGCGGATCTTTTGCTCAATTTCATCAGCTACCTCTGGATGCTCCTGCAGATACTTACCAGCATTTACGCGGCCCTGACCAATCTTCACATCACCATAGCCATACCATGCACCGGTTTTCTTAACGCACTTTACCTTCTCGCCAAGATCCAAAAGCTCACCTTCTCTGGAAATGCCATGATTAAAGAGAATATCAAAGTGCGCAGTCTTGAAAGGAGGTGCAACCTTATTCTTAACCACCTTAACCCTAGTCTGATTACCGATGATATTTTCATCCTCACCCTTAGGAGCCTTAGGTGCGCTCTTATCCTTCTTCTTTTCAGAAAGAGTAATAGACTGTCCCTTACGAATATCAAGGCGCACGGAGGCATAGTACTTCAAGGCATTACCGCCGGTGGTAGTCTCAGGGATGCCATAAGACATACCAATCTTCATACGCAACTGGTTAATAAAGATCACCATGCAGTTTGCCTGCTTAATGACACCGGTGAGCTTACGCAAAGCCTGAGACATCAAGCGTGCCTGCAGACCTACATGGGAGTCACCCATATCACCTTCAATTTCAGCCTTAGGCACCAAGGCTGCTACGGAATCGATAACCACGACATCGATAGAGCCTGAGCGTACTAGGGTTTCACAGATATCCAAGGCCTGCTCACCATTATCAGGCTGAGCTACGAACACATCCTCAATCTTTACGCCCAAGCGCTTAGCATAGAGAGGATCGAGGGCATGCTCAGCATCGATGAAGGCGCAAATCTTGCCTTTCTTTTGCGCCTGAGCGATCACCTCAAGAGTCAAGGTGGTTTTACCGGAGGACTCAGGACCATAGATTTCAATCACACGGCCCATAGGCAAACCACCAATGCCCAAAGCAACGTCTAAGGACAAGGAGCCAGTGGGGATGGTCTCAATATCGATATTGGTGTTTTGGCCCAAACGCATGATGGCACCAGTGCCGAAGGTGCGCTCAATCTGATCAAGAGCAGCCTGTAGCGCCTGCTCCTTATCGGGATCCTTGGTGAGATTGGCTGCAGACAAGGTGCTCTTAGCATTCTTGTTTGCCCCGGCCTTGGTAGACTTAGTATCTTTTTTGGCTGCCATAATACGCTCCGTGTAAATTGGACTGCTCAAACCTTACATGAAGATTATATACAATTTTTTTACTAATTACAGTTATTTTTTAAATAAGGGTATATTTTTATCGCTTAGTCTATTTACCCTAGGCGTTACTGCGCTCACAGGATCACAGACATCTTCAATTATAATAGATAGCTATCTTATAGCATGCTATTTCTGTTTGAATCACTTAAAGATTAGGATCCACCATGACCGATATTTCAGAACTCAAAGAAGGCTCTACGCCGATGATGAAACAGTACTTTGATGTTAAGGAGAAATATCCAAAGGATCTGGTCTTCTATCGTCTAGGTGATTTTTATGAGATGTTTTTTGACGATGCAGTTAAGGCCTCGCGTCTTTTAAATCTTACCCTTACTCATCGCGGTACCAACAAGGGCCAACCTATTCCTCTTGCCGGAGTCCCCTTTCATGCGGTGGATAACTATATCTCCCGTCTAATTCGCATGGGCGAGTCGGTGGTAATTTGTGAGCAGATTGAGGATAAAACAGAGAATAAAAAGACCAAAAGCTTTTATCGCAAGGTCTCCCGTATCGTAACTCCCGGCACCGCAACTGACGATGGCATTGCCCCTGATAGAGAGGATAACCTCATTGCCTGCGTAACTGAGGGAAGCCATTATTTTGGCATTGCTTATTTATCCTTAGGATCAGGAGTATTTAAATGCTCCATTGCCAAGGATCTTAAGGAATTATCCCTATATCTAGATAAGATCACTCCAGCAGAAGTGGTCTATTCTGAGGAATTTAAGCATAAGGATCTGTTCACCTCCTGCAAAAGCATCAAGGAGGTACCGCAATGGTCCTTTGATCTGCAAACTTGCTATCGCCTGTTGTGTAAGCAATTTCAAACCCAAACCCTATTTGGCTTTGGCATAGAAAACATTGAGGATGGCATCAGTGCCGCAGGTGCGCTTTTAGCCTATGTAAAGACCACGCAAACAGGTGATATCGAGCATATTCGCGCTATATCCCGCGATGATGCCAGCTCACAGCTATTGCTCGATCAGACTGCATCTCGTAATCTTGAGCTAGTAACTAATCTTAGAGGAGAATTTCACGGCTCCCTACTCTCCGTGCTTGATAAAACCGCTACCGCAATGGGATCACGTCACCTGCGTCGCATGATCCTTGAGCCCTTGCGTGATAACAATGCGGTAAATGATCGCTTGGATGTAGTTGAGGCCTTGCTTGCAAGTGAGAGATCTCCACTTTTTGAAATGCTTGATCATATAGGAGATTTAGAGCGTATCACCGCCCGCATAGGCTTAGCCTCGGCAAGACCTAAGGATCTCATGGTACTACGTGAGGCCTTAAAAACAGTACCTAGCATCAAGGAGCATCTTAAAAGCTCTCTTTCGCAGGTGCTATGCAATTTACAGGAAAGGCTCGATCCGCTTCCTAATATCTATGAGCTATTATGCAAGGCCATTAAAGAGGTGCCCGCAACGCTAGTACGCGATGGTAATGTCTTTGCTGACGGCTTTGATGAGGAGCTTGATTCCTTAAGAGCACTGATGAACGGATCCTCTGATCTGCTGTTAAAGATGGAGGAACGTGAGCGCGAGGCTACTAAAATTGCCGGACTTAAGGTTAACTTCAACTCTATCTCAGGCTATTTTATTGAAGTCCCACGCTCGCAGGCAGAAAATGTTCCTGAGCATTACCATAGAAAGCAGACCTTAAAAAATGTTGAGCGCTACACTACCAAAGAATTACGTGAGCTTGAGGAAAAGACCCTCACCGCCAAAGAGCGCTCACTTGAGCGTGAAAAGGAGCTCTATGATGAGATCATTGCAAAGCTTCAGCAGGTTCTGCCCAAGCTCTCGGCACTTTCCTACGAGTTATCTTTATTAGATGCCCAGCTATCTTTAGCCGCAGTTGCCGATGAATATCATTATGTGCGCCCAGCATTAAGCTCAGATAGTGTGATCTCCATTACCGATGGTCGTCATGCGGTAATTGAAACTTTAACTAATAAGCCCTTTGTGGCTAATTCAGTCTCGATGGGTGTGGAGCGCATGCTAGTGATCACTGGCCCTAACATGGGTGGTAAATCTACCTATATGCGCCAATCTGCGCTTATCACCATTATGGCCAGAGCAGGCTCCTTTGTTCCTGCAAAGGCTGCGATCATCGGCGATGTCGATCGCATCTTTACCCGTATTGGCGCCTCAGATGATCTCGTATCAGGACGCTCTACCTTTATGGTGGAAATGGAGGAGGCCTCATCTATATTAAATAATGCTACGGCTAAGTCATTAGTATTAATGGATGAGATCGGTCGTGGCACTAGCGCAATCGAAGGTGCCAGCTTGGCTTACGCTATTGCGGTATATCTGTCATCAAAGCTTGGCTGCCTATCCTTATTCTCAACCCATTATTCTGAGATCTGCAGCCTCGAGGGCAAATATCCACAGATAAGAAATCTTTGCTTTAAGGCCAAGGAAACTGGGGGCAAGATAGTATTTCTCTATCATGTAAGCGCCGGTGCAATTTCCCACTCCTATGCCATCGAGGTGGGACGCTTAGCAGGCTTACCTGATGAGGTTATCTCCATGGCAACGCATGCCATTAAAAATAGTGATCAGAATACTAAGGACAGCGCTGAAGTAAATGTGGAATTAGATGCTGAAATAAATGAATGCCCCTTGCCACAGGATGTAAGCATTGAAAAATGCCCCGAGAGTGATCCAAAAATTAACGAGCTAGTGCAAAGGCTTGAGGCGCTTGATATAAATTCCTTAACGCCACTGGCCGCACTCAATACGCTCTCACAATTAAAAGAGAGCCTAAAGCAATAATGATGATAAGGTCGTAGCAAGGTAAGAGCTTACGGCCTTAATTCTTTACATCCTCATCATCAATTAAAACTGCACTTTCAATTCCTAAGGACAGACAATATTGCTTTAAGGATTGCATGAGCTTTAGTTGGATCTGGCGTACACGCTCACGCGTAAGATTTACTGAAGATCCAATATTATCAAGGCTCTGTTCATCAGATCCGGCAATACCAAAGCGAGCCATCAGCACCTGCCGCTCCCTCGGGCTTAGCGTTGCAAGATAAGATCTAACAAGAAAAACCAGCTCCTCTCTATAGATATTATGCGCCGCACTACTAGCCGTACTATCAGGGGAATTATCCACAAGCGATAGCTGCTCATCATCGTCATCGCTACTGTGCACTATATTATCCACAGGCTTGGTGGCATCTACTATTCCTAAGATCCTGCGCACCTGCTCTACCTCCGCGCCACATTCATTGGCAATTTGTAGATCGGTGATGGATTCGGTGTGTAGCCTCTCTTGCAGCTGATATTTAATACTCAGGTATTTATTTGCCTGCTTTAGAATATGCAAGGGCAGACGTACAAAGCGCGATTGCTTAGATACTGCAAGCTCTACTGCTTGACGTACCCACCAGGTAGCATAGGTTGAAAAACGAAAGCCTTTATCTGGATCAAACATCGTCACTGCATGAATAAGCCCAAGATTACCCTCTTCAATAAGATCAAGCATAGGGATACCACGATTGCGATAATCCTTAGCGATATTTACTACTAATCTTAAATTGGCGGTAATGAGCTTGTGGTAGGCATCGAGATCGCCCTTAGCCACACGATGGGCTAACTCAATCTCTTCTTCATGAGAAAGAAGTGCAATCGCGCGAATTGATTGCATGTAATTGGACACAAGATCTAAGCCCCGCTCCTTAGCATTTAACGAGCGGGCCTTATTCTTATTAGATATAGCCTCGATATTACGCGAGGCTTTATTTTTTTCATCAGGCACTAAGCATATCCTCACTGCCTGAGATCTTCTACTTAGGCAAGTACCCCAAAGGATTTACTGATTTACCCTTATAGCGGATCTCAAAGTGTAATTGCACGCTTGAAGCATCGGTAGAGCCCATGTTGGCGATCACCTGACCGCGTTTCACCTTCTGCCCTTCCTTTACTAACAGTTTATCATTATGTGCATAGGCTGAAAGATATTCATTATCATGATTGATAATAATTAGCTTGCCATAGCCACGCAAAGCAGATCCTGAGTATACAACCTGACCATCAGCTGCGGACATAACATTTTGCCCACGACTGCCAGCAATATCGATACCCTTATTACCATTTTCATTGAGGCTAAAGCCCTTGACCACCTTGCCATTAGCAGGCCACATCCACACGACACCACCTGCGGTACGGGTCTTGCCTGAAACCACCTTAATAGGCTCAGTGGTAGTAGCAGTGCTCTCATTTTTAGAGGTGCTTGAGCTTGCATTACTATTATTAGCGGCAACCTCACTAGCTCCTGCAACCGGCACAACCTTTTGCTCAGTCTTCTCAACCTTACGGGCCGCATCTGGATCTTCAAGCGTAAGCTTCTGACCTGGAACTAGCTTATAAGGATAGCTAAGGTTATTAACTCTGACGATAGCAGATGGGGGCAGATCGTGAGCCGAAGCCACGGAGGTTAGGGTATCGCCCTTCTTCACCGTGTAAGTTCCTGATTGGGAAGCGGTGGCAGTATCAGTCTCGGAGGCTGAGCCTTTAATATGAATTAATTGCCCTACCTTAATATTATAAGGAGGCTCAATACCATTTTCCTGAGCTAGGGTTTGATAATTCTGACCATAGCGGAAAGCGATTGAGAATAAGGTATCCCCCTGCACCACGCGATAATCGGTACCAGCAGTAGGAGCCGTACTTACAGTTCCTAGAGGCTGCTCCTGAAAACTTTGCGGAGTTGCATTAACCGTATGATGAACTACCTTAGGTGAGCTACTAGTACTCGAGCTCTGTCTATTTACATAGCTGGTGTTGGTACTACGGTGTTGAGTCTTGGCATCCTCAACTACCACTACCTGTTTGGGAGCTGAGGGATCATTTGAAATACAGCCTGTGAGTAAGGTTATCCCACAAATTGAGACTAAGCCTAGAATGTTTTTTAATTTAGACACTTTACGCAATTTATACAATGAGTTTATATGCAACATATACAACTATAAGTCCAACCATAGCCCAGCCAATAACATCGATGTAGCGTCTGATCGCACGCTCCATACGCTCACCACCCCAGGAGATCACGCCAGCCTCTAAGAAAAAGCGCAGACCTCGACCTAGGAGGGATACTGGTACAAAGAACATAATCGACAGCATGCCCGCAGATCCTGTTGCTAGCACACTCTCAGCAGCCATCACGCCCGAGGTCACTGCAATCACCTTATAGGGAATAGGAGTGAAGGCTCCAATAAAGATCATGAGCACACCATATTCCATGGCAAACCAACCACGGACAACAGCTACATTATGCTGCTGACCAAAGTATTCAATCAGATCCTTAATATAGGGATCATAGATAAAATACCCAAGATAGTATCCACAGATGGCACCTATTACTGATGATAAAACTGCCGCAGTTGCATAAAAATATGCCTTCTTAGGACGAGCTAGGCACATGGGCGCGAGCATAACATCAGGTGGTATAGGCCAAAATATTGATTCTATGATGCTATTTATGCACAAAAACCATAATGCCTTAGGATGCTTAGCAAGTCTGATACAAAGATCATACATGCGCGTAAAGATATTAAATTTTTGCAATGACATATCTTTGAAATCCTAGCTCTAATCCTTTTCAAGTAAACAAACGGCCTCAACAGCTATGCCCTCAGCACGTCCAGTAAAGCCTAATTTTTCAGTAGTGGTAGCCTTGATGCTCACTCTATCTAAGGAAACTTTCAAATCCTCAGCCGTATTCTCTCGCATAGCAAGCTCATAAGCTGCCATCTTTGGAGCCTGCGCGATGATCGTGGCATCTACATTTACCACGTGATAGCCCTGATCAGAAATCTTTGCCACCACATCACGCAATAATACTCTACTATCTATATTCTTATATTTATCATCATTATCAGGATAGAAATGCCCGATATCTCCTAAAGCTAGAGCGCCTAGGAGTGCATCTGCGATCGCATGTAGTACCACATCACCATCTGAATGTGCAATAAGGCCCTTTTCATAGGGAACCTTAACACCACCTAAAATGCAGGGACCCTCTCCACCAAAACGGTGTACATCAAAGCCGTGTCCTATCCTAATCATAATTGTCCTTCAAACTGCAATAGCGCCTGCGCCAATATCAAATCCTGAGGTGAGGTAAGCTTAAAATTGGGCTGTTGGCACTCAACTAACAAGGGATGAGAGCCAATACTCTCCACAGCTGAGGCCTCATCAGTGACATTTACTCCCAAAGCCTTAGCCGAGGTCATAGCTTTTACTAAGAGTTCTGTTTTAAACATCTGTGGGGTTAGCGCACGATATAAGCTCTCACGCGGTACGGTACGAGATATAGATGGGAAGTTTTGTCCCTCTAAATTAGTATCCTTTGTGCTCTTTTTCACCGTATCTGCCATTTTGGAGGCAAGAATTGCTCCATCTTGGCTCTTAAAGCCCACATCAAGCAAGGACTCTAAATCCTCCACACTTAAAAGGGGACGGGCGGCATCGTGCACTAGCACAAAATCAGCACTGACGTTAGCAAGGCCATTTAGTACGCTATCTGCGCGCTCATTACCACCTAGGGCACGAATAACCTTAGGATGATTAGCAAGAGACAGAGTTCTAAAGATGGGATCGTCAGGATTTACCGCAATAATGACGCGTCTTATACGGGGATTTTCTAAGAAGATTTTGCAGCTATGCTCAAGTACCGTGAGATCACCTAGCTTTAAATACTGCTTGGGAATTTTACTTCCCATACGCTTGCCGACTCCCGCAGCGGGGATCACGGCATCAGCGACAAGTTTCATGTATTACCTGCCGTTTCTTAATGGAGTCTTTTGGTTAGAGTCAATAACTCTATAGAAGGTTTCACCAGGCTTGATCATACCGAGCTCATCACGAGCTAGCTCCTCAACAGTAAGATTATCCTGCTGAAGATCCTCGATTTCATCTGCTACAGCCTGATTACGCAAAGTAAGCTTGTCAGACTTATCACTAGCCTCCTGCACCTTAGCAGCTACTGTCTGATATTGCACAATACCATTACGACCATAATAGGTATCATAGCCTAGATAGCCAATTACCAACAGCATGATTAAGGTGAGTAGCTTCATCTAACAAGCTCTTGAATAAACAGATCCGGCTCAAGCCGGATCATTATATTAGCGATGGTTATCCTGATATTCCTTAGCAGCCTTGATAAAGCCGATAAAGAGCGGATGTCCCTTACGCGGGTTAGAGGTAAACTCAGGGTGGAACTGCACTCCGATGTACCAAGGATGATTTGGTAGCTCAATGCACTCAACTAACTTATTATCAGTTGAGAGACCTGCAATCTTAAGGCCAGCCTCTTCAAGCTTACCAATAAGATTATTATTAACCTCATAACGGTGACGATGACGCTCAACGATATCATCAGAACCATAGAGCTTACGTACCAAGGAGCCTTCCTTGAGATGGCAGAGCTGTCCACCAAGACGCATGGTACCGCCTAAATCAGAGGCACCAGAGCGCTTCTCAACACGACCGGCCTCATCAAGCCACTCGGTGATCAAGCCAACTACAGGGAACTTGGTCTCAGGGTTAAACTCGGTGGAGTTAGCGCCATCCATGCCGGCCATATCACGAGCATACTCGATAATAGCAACCTGCATACCAAGGCAAATTCCAAGATAAGGAATATTGTTCTCACGAGCATATTTGGCAGCGCGGATCTTACCTTCAACACCACGGGAGCCAAAGCCACCAGGAACTAAAATAGCATCTAAGTCCTTAAGTACTTCCTCGCCCTTGACCTCAACGTCCTCAGAGTCAATGTATTTAATATTGACAGAAAGACGATTCTTAAGACCACCGTGCTTTAAGGCCTCGTTAACTGACTTGTAAGCATCGTGTAGCTCGACATACTTGCCGACCATACCGATGTTAACCTCACCTAAGGTATTAGCCTGCTGATAGAGCACCTGCTCCCAATCAGAAAGATCAGCCTCAGGCATGTCCTTAAAGCCAAAGCGATCCATCACGAGCTGATCTAAATACTGGCTCTTAAGCATTGCAGGGATCTTATAGATAGAATCAACATCCTGCATAGAGATCACGGCACGCTCAGGAACATTACAGAACATGGCGATCTTATGACGCTCATGCGGAGGAATAGATACCTCAGAGCGTAGAACCAAGACATCAGGCTGAATACCGATGGAGAGCAATTCCTTAACGCTGTGCTGAGTAGGCTTAGTCTTAACCTCACCTGAGGTCTTAAGATAAGGCACTAAGGTTAGGTGCATAAACATAGCGTTTTCACGGCCGATCTCAACAGCTAACTGACGAATGGCCTCTAAGAAAGGCTGAGACTCAATGTCACCTACGGTACCACCGATCTCAACTAGGGTAATATCATTGCCCTCAGCGCCTTCAAGGATCTTCTCCTTAATGGCATTGGTAATATGAGGAATAACCTGAATGGTTGCACCTAGATAGTCACCACGGCGCTCCTTGCGAATAACCTCAGAGTAAATCTTGCCGGTGGTGCAGTTATTCTTGCGGGACATCTTGGAGGTAATAAAACGCTCATAATGTCCAAGATCTAGATCGGTCTCAGCACCATCCTCGGTTACGAAAACCTCACCGTGCTGGATTGGGCTCATCGTGCCAGGATCGACGTTGATATAAGGATCAAGCTTGATGATAGTAACCTTAAGGCCGCGAGCTTCTAGTACTGCGGCTAAGGATGCGCCAGCAATACCCTTACCTAGTGAAGAGACTACACCGCCAGTTACGAAAATAATCTTTGGCTTCTTTTCAGCGCTCTTTACTGCCTTATTATCAGTAGATGCAGACATGACTTCTCCGGATCTAAAAAAATTCATTCAAAGCCAAATTATAGCACAGAGGGCCGCCGCAATTTCTTGCCCTCTATGCTAGAAAATCTACCCTACAAACGCTCGACGGCTGTAACCTTAGACATGGCCGCAATTTTGGTACGAATGCGCTCAAAGGCAGTGATATTTGGAATGAGCAGATCGATATCAATAATAGATAACATCTGCTTGCGCTCAACTCTTGATCTGACACCGGCGATATTGAGCTTATCATTTGCAATAAGCGTAGTGACATCGCGTAGGAAGCCTGGGTAATCTTGACCTGTAATACGCATAGTTAAGGTATAGGAGGCACTTTGCATATTGCCCCACTGCGCCGAGATCACCCTATCAGGCTCAGCAAGAGCCAGCTTCTTTAATTGCTCACAATCACGACGATGAATAGAAACACCACGTCCCTTAGTGATAAAGCCTACGATCTCATCGCCAGGTATGGGCTGACAGCAGCGAGATACATGGGTTAAAAGATTATCAATGCCCTCAACCGTTACTGATCCAGACTTTTGATGCGAGCTATTGGCCTGAGCCTGAATATTCTTGCCCTTCTCCTCAATTGCCTTGGAGATAGCCTCATCAGACTCATCTAATTGCTTAACTCCGCTTCTCTCCTCTATATAAGAGGCAACGGTTTGTACGTTAAAGTCACCCTGACCTATGCCAGCATAGACATCATCAGCCTTTTTAACATTAAAGTGCTCAAGACTTGTAGCTTGAGTGAGGAAGGAGGTGATCTGATCCTTATTTAAAGGAAGTGAGCGCTTTTCACATTCAAGTGCTAGCTGCTCTGCACCTGCCTGACGATTTAAACCGTAATCTACCTTTCTAAAATAGGCCTGCACCTTAGCACGTGCCTTGGCTGTCTTTAAAAAGCCGTTTTCTGGATTTAACCAATCACGTGAAGGATTTGGATTTTTCTGGGTGATGATTTCACAGGTTTCATCGGTTTTTAGCTGATAGGTAAAAGGCACAATACGGCCATTGACCTTAGCACCTATGCAACGATGTCCCACCATGGTATGAACCTGATAGGCAAAATCCAAGGGCGTAGCGCCATTTGGCAGATCGAGAACCTCACCTGCTGGAGTGAAGACATAGACTCTATCCTCAAATACCTGATTGCGGAATTTCTCCATCAGCGTACCAGATTCAACGAGATCATCTCTCCATGCTAAGAGCTTACGTAGCCAATTAATTCTCTGCTCAACTCCCGAGCTCTGGCCTGCTCCTTCCTTATATTTCCAGTGAGCGGCCACACCAAGCTCAGCCGTATTATGCATATTGCGCGTACGGATCTGAATTTCCACAGCCTTATCACCATCACCTAAAACCACAGTATGGATTGATTGATATCCGTTGGCCTTAGGGTTGGCAATATAATCGTCAAATTCCTTTTGAATATGCTTCCAACGGGTATGAACTATAGATAATGCGGTATAGCAGTCAGTGATTTTATCTACAATCACGCGAACTGCGCGAATGTCATAAAGCTGATTGAAGGCCAAATGCTTGCGTTGCATTTTGCGCCAGATAGAGTAAATGTGCTTAGGACGTCCATAAACCTCACAGTTTATTCCTTCCTTATTTAACAGATCCTTAAGCTCATTTACGAAATTGTCTATATACTGCTCACGCTCAACGCGACGCTCACCAAGATCGTGGGCAATTTCCTTATATTCATCCTTGTGCAAGAAGCGGAAGGCAAGATCCTCAAGCTCCCACTTTAACTGACCAATACCAAGACGATTGGCAAGAGGAGCATAGATATTAGCAATCTCGCGCGCAATGGCCTGCTGCGTTGCATCATCTGCATATTTTGAGGCGCGGATAACGGCAATGCGCTCACCTAATTTGATGACCACCGCACGTACATCCTGGATCATAGCAAGCATCATACGACGCACTCTATCGACCTTAGCCTCGTCATTTTCGCTCGCATTATTAATGGTATGCAGGAAACGAATGGCCTCCATATCACGCACACTCATCAAAAGCTTTTGAGCCTCAGCGCCAAAATGCTCTGCAACCTCGGATCCAGTGATATAACCATTTTCAAAGGCCGGATAGATAATGCTGACCTTCAAGGAGAGCAGATCCATATTGAGCATCATAATTGCCGAGACGATTTCAGCTGATAGCTTGACGAAATTTTCGGTATCACGGGCAATGTCCGCATCCCTTAATTTCTTTTCCTTCTCCTGAAGCTTGGCTATAACAAAATCATAGGTCTCATGTAACTGCTCCTTCTCTAGAGTATTTAGCTTAAGACCGTCTAGCCAATCCTTGAAATTAAATGAAGCTTCGTGGGTGGTTCTGATGGCAACCATGATTTTTCTCTCATACCTTGCAGATCTGCAAAACTAGATCGTGTTTAAGGGCAATTCTATCAAAGCAAAGAAGCAACACGTGTTCTCTGCACTATTAGCGGGCCTAATTTCATACATGCGTCCAATCTTTTGATTTTCAACAACATGGACGCAATTTTTTATCTTTGCATACCTGAGGTTAACTAGCCCTGCTTAGTTAGAGCTTAGATTTTTCCTGGCTTCTAGCTCTTCTTAAAAGACTACACAATCCTTCAGCTCAAAGCCACCAAATATCGCTACCACCTGCTTAAGATTGGGAATATCGGCAACATTATTAGCTGTTTTATAGCGTTCAAGCTGAGATAAAGCTTCACTCTTAGCCTTGGCAACTAGCTCCTCACTACAAGCAGTCTTTTTAAGATATTTAAGCTCAAAGATATAAGATGGCTTGGTAGCATCCTTAGCTTGCAAGATTAAATCAGTATAGCCCTGTCCTAAAGCCTCTTCTTCGGCCTTTACCTCATATCCATCGCTAAAGAATAGTACGGCCTGTAAAGCTGTCTGCAGATTACTCTCATCAAGATGAGTGGCGACATGAATACCACTGCTTTGCATAAAGCGGGCACTGACTGTTTCTAAAAGAGCTCTAGGCTCACCCTTGGCTAGCTCTGCAAAAGCATGCTCAAAATCAGTATCGTCATGATAAAAAGCATTGATACCACACAGGTATTGCAGATAATACTCAAAGAACTGCGTACATACAGCTTTATTTGGAACTTTGAAGGTGCTAGCGTTATCAGCGTAAGTCAAATAGCCTAAATAAAACATCAAGCCGACTACATCTCTATCATCTAGTAAATTCTTTGAGTTGATATTGATAGACTCGGGTATTCTTGTGATCTGAATTTTTTCAAAATGTAGCGCTTTTGTTACTACATCCTTCACAAAATCTATATTACCTAAGCTTAAGATGCCATGGATTTTAGACAAGTCCTGTGCAAAAGCAGGATCTAAGAGAGTAGCAGGCTCTTGATTAAAAGCAGATAGTTGACCTAGATAATACAATGACATCGAGGCATTAAAGACTGTTTCCTCACTATTTAAGCTAAAGCGATAGCCATCGTAAAGCTCCTTCATACGTGAAAAAACTTCATCAACGCTATGCCCATAGCGTTTAAGATCTAATACCTGTGGAATAAGCATCTTAAGCTCATCATCGGTGAACCCAAACATCGACACAAAGCGTGAGTCCAAATTAATTTTTTGGGCGATATTAAAACCTGAGGTCATGGAATCTAGGGATACAGAGGTTACACCTGTAATAAAGGTACGTTTCACTACACCTGCATCACAAGCTTCCTTTAAGGCTACATAAAAATCCTTTAAAAAGCCTTCAGATCTGGTGATCTCTTTAAAACTTTCAACATCCCTTGAAAGTAATTCATTGGTGAATTGATCATACTCATCAATAATTACGTACAGTCTATGTGGAATTAAAGGAGTTACCTCTAAGATAAAAGCTCTGAATAGCTCTCCTGGAGTTAGATAATCCTCATCAAGAAAAGACTTATCAATAACAGGATATCTGTTTAAAAATTCTCCAAAATAGAATCTAAGCTTACGATAAAAA
>CAVHVI010000021.1:0-20576 GCA_963639245.1 Bacteroidaceae bacterium | reverse complement strand
CCATTAGCCTAGGTACGGTATACCGTAATCTAATGTTGCTTACCGAAGAAAATGAGCTTCAGAGTATCAATGTAGGTGATGGCAAGATCCACTTTGATCCTAATATCAAGCCTCATGCACATTTTTATTGTAGAAAATGCCATCGAGTACTTGATTTCAACACCGCCGATGAAATGAGTGTCATGCTGGAAGCACAGCAAAAGCAATTTGGCGGCAAGATAGATGAATGTTCAATATCCTTTAAAGGTACCTGTGCTACTTGCTTGGCTGAAAAGAGCCTTAAGTAATTGAGTAGACAATGGAACCTGACATAAAAATGGGTCAATAAGTAAATCATGGCTAACAAATATTCTGGGTCAAAAACAGAAAAAAATCTGCTCGCAGCATTTGCTGGGGAATCTCAAGCTCGCAATAAATACACCTTTTTTGCATCTATTGCTAAGAAGGAAGGCTATGAGCAAATTGCCGAGATCTTCTTAAAAACAGCAGATAACGAAAAAGAACACGCTAAGATGTGGGTAAAGGAGCTAGAGCAGCTAGGTGATACCGCCTCTAACCTTGAACAAGCTGCTAATGGTGAAAACTATGAGTGGACCGACATGTATGAGCAAATGGCCAATGAGGCTGAAGAGGAAGGCTTTTTTGAGGTTGCCCAAAAATTTCGCAGTGTAGCCGCCATTGAGCGTAACCATGAGAACAGATTCCGCGAGCTATTAAAGAATTGCAAGGAAAAGGCTGTGTTTGAAAAGGCCGGAATTCGCGTCTGGGAATGCCGCAACTGCGGTCATATCGTGATCGGCTCTAAGGCTCCTGAGGTTTGCCCTGTCTGCAATCATCCTCAATCCTACTTTGAGATCCGTGCTGATAACTGGAACTAAAGCACATAGGATTTTGCAAAATAAGCCCTCAATTAAGAGGGCCTTATTTTGCCTAATTCAAGGCCACCTCATTCATAGCGCAAGTCCCCTCCCATAAAAGCTAAAGGTCTAAAAAATTGCGTATTTTTCAAAGGTACGCGAACTCTTAGAAAACACCAGCGCCACATGAATATGCTCAAGCTGTGGGTATTTCTGTGCTCCATATGCCCTATCCTTTATTTGCTCTATGGCCTTTGTAAGAAGCAAAGATTCATCCTCAGGATTTTGAGCAAACTTTAGCTCAAAAACAAAATATTTATTATCTAAGAGCACTTCTAAATCAGAGCGTCCTTTGGCATTTACACATTCTGCACAGATTTCGTAACCTAAGGCACCAAAGCAGACTACCAAAATTGCTCTAACTTTAGCCTCATTATCCAAAGGATAGCTATGATAGGGAATATTAAGCAAGATGGTATTTAAAGCCGCTATAAGCTTCTTTGCACTGCCCAAAGATGCGGCACAGGATAAAGCTGCTTCATGAGCTGAGCTTACCAATTCTGAGCTATAAAGCCTAGCCATCGATTTAGCGACCTCAACATTAGGATAATTTAAGGTGACTAAATTTTCAGAGATCTGCTTTTTGATAGTGAGATAACCAGTTTGCGTTAGCAAAGCCAAATCGCTTATCTCAGAGAGCTCCTGAGTTGAATTTAACTCATCAAAGGAGCACTCAATATCTAAGCCGTATTCCTCAGGATCTCTTAGTGCATGCTTGCTTAGGTAGTTTAATAAAACCGTTGGTGTCCCAGCTGTTTCATACCAGTAATTTCTAAATCCCATGAGCGGTGATCTAAAGAAATTGATAATCGACCAAGGATTATGCACATGGTATTTACCTTGTGCATCAAAGCAAAAACCATCGTAGTTTTTGGAAATCAAGCTTAGGCAATGATCAACGCTTAGATTTAGCTTTGCGCTCGCATACGCTAAATGTGATGCAAAATAATGCTTAATCTCGCTTTTGGTATAACCTAAAAGCGTACTGTACTCAACATCCAAGCTTAGATCGATAACAAAGTTAGTACCAGAGAAAATGTTTAAGTGCTTATATTTGCAAATACCAGTAAAGAACAAAAATCTCAAAGAGCCATTGTTCTTCTTAATCATGCTCCAGAAATTGTTTAAGAGCGCATGCACCCTTTGAAATAAGGGCTTGTTATTTAAGCAATTATTAAGAGGCAGATCATATTCATCAAACAGCAATACTACCTGACTATCCTTATTTTGAATAAGCGTCTCTTCAAACTGATCTAAAACCGTAACAATGCCGGCATCATTATCAACGCCTGCAAGCTTTAACCCAGCTCTGCTTATGCTTTGCTTGAGCTTCTTTTCAAAATAGGCTTCAAACATCTCAACATTATCAAAGCTTACACAGTCGGTAAAATCCAAATGGATCACGGCATAAGGGTGCGCATCATGCCACAAGCTCTCAATTGCTAAGCCTTTAAAATCCTTAAGTCCATATTTAAACAATGATTCAAAGGTACTGATAAGTAGAGTTTTGCCAAAGCGCCTAGGTCTTGATAGAAAATAAAAGCCATTAGTGCTTGCAAGCTTGGCGATCAAGGCTGTTTTATCGACGTAAATTAGCTTATTTCTGCGCAGACTTGAAAAATCAGCATTTCCCAAAGGCAAATCGTTTAGAGGAGCAATAGATTGCTGCAGAGAATTGTCATCAATAGCACTCAAAATCCGCACCTCTTAAAAAATCATGTAAGGCCAACAAGCAGCAGCCCTTTTATACAATGATACAGTTTTAGAGACAAAAAAGGCAGAGCCAAAGCCCTGCCAATGAAGTTTCATGAAGATTAAATGATAGTTACCGCAAAATTACAGCTTAAATAAGAAGGTAGCACCTTGATCAGCTGAAGATACAGTCATGCGGCAGGATTTAAACAGCCATCTACCAAAGGTCTGCTCATCCTTCTCAAGATCAGGAACCTCGGCTACACGGCCTTCTAAGGAGGTCAAGCAGTTAACCTCGCCCTTGTCAGCATCAAAGTCGATAAGATCGCCATCTTGTAGCAAGGCCACCTTGCCACCATGAGCAGCCTCAGGAGATAAATGTAAGGCTGAAGGGATACCACCTGATGCACCAGAGAGACGGCCATCAGTTAAGAGAGCTACATGATAGCCTGCCTTTTGGAGGTTACCTAATACCGGCATAAGCTTGTGAAGCTCAGGCATACCGGCAGCTGCAGGACCTGCATAACGCACAACAATCACGCAGTCTTGATTGAGCTCACCTGCCTGATAGGCCTTATGCACATCGTATTGGGAATTAAACACACGTGCAGGAGCCTTAACATGGTGATGCTCGGGAGATACTGCAGAGATCTTGATCACGCACTGACCTAGGTTACCAGTCAATACCTTAAGACCACCATGCTCACGGAAATAGCCATCACCTGAGATTAAGACCTTCTCATTCTTAGTCTCACCGCAGTCAACAAACTTAAGCACGCCTTCATCTAACACTGGAGTAGTCATCTGATCGGCAAATTCGCCAGCAACAGTATGGACATCCTCATGCAAAAGTCCGCGACGCGAGAGGGCCTTCATTAATACCGGTACGCCACCTGCGTCCTGCAAGGCATTGATATCAGGCTGAGCATTCGGATAGATGTTAACAAGTAGCGGTACCACCTCGGAGAGAGCGGATAGATCCTGCCAAGTTAGGATGTAGCCTGCAGAGCGAGCAATTGCCACCATGTGGAGAGTGTGGTTAGTTGAACCGCCAGATGCTAGCAAGGCCACCACACCATTTACTATATTTTTAGCAGTAAGCACATCAACCAAAGGACGTACCTTATTGCCAAGTGCAGTACGGTTAGCAATATCCTTAGAGATCCTGTCAGTTAAAGCGCGACGTAAAGCAGTCTGAGGTGGAACAAAGGCAGATCCAGGGAGCATCAAGCCCATAGCCTCTAACACGAGCTGATTAGTGTTAGCAGTACCAAAGAAGGTGCAGGTTCCTGTTGAGTGGTAGGCCTTACACTCCATACGTTGCAAGGCTACGTGATCAATCTCACCTGCAGCATACTGCTGACGTACCTCGGTTTTCTCCTTGTTAGAAATACCAGTACCCATAGGACCTGCTGGTACAAAGGCAATAGGCAGATGGGCAAAGGAGGCAGCGCCCATCAACATACCTGGAGCAATCTTGTCACAGATACCTAAGAGTAAGGCTCCATCAAATACATTGTGAGATAAGGCTACGGCTACACCTTGAGCAATAAGATCTCGGGAGAACAAGGACATATCCATGCCAGGATGACCTTGGGTTACACCATCACACATTGCAGGAACACCACCTGCAACCTGAGCTGAGGCACCACATTGCTCCACAGAGGCCTTAATCTCATCAGGATATACCTTGTAGGGGCAGTGAGCAGAAACTAGATCGTTATAGGCAGTAACAATACCAATATTAGGGCCGGCACCGGTGATTAAGTTTTCCTTAATAGAGCCATCCATAGCGGCGGCAGCATGGGCAATATTAGAGCAATTTAAGTTGTCACGATTGCGTCCCTCATCTCTTTGAGCGGCAATCATGGCTAAATATTTAGCACGAGTTTCAACTGAGCGCTCTTCAATGCGCTTGGTTACTTCCAATACTACATTATTCATGACACTTATCCTCTACGGCCTTAATTGCTTCCTCAATTACAGTCTCAATTGCAGGAGCTACATCGATATTGATGACATCAGTCTCAATTTTGGGATCTGGGAATTCTAAAGTTGCAAACTGTGAATCCACCATATCAGTCTTCATATAGTGTCCCTGGCGTTTGCTCATACGCTCTAAAATGATCTGCTTGTCAGCATAGAGATGAACAAAGATCAGGCCTTCGTTACCCTGTCTAATAATATCGCGATATTTTCGCTTTAAGGCAGAGCACACAACCACACCAGATCCTGATCTATTTTCTAGTGAGAAGAACACATCAGAAACACGCTCAAGCCAAGGCTTGCGATCCTCATCATTAAGAGGATTACCGGAACGCATTTTTTCAACATTATGACGAGGATGAAGATCATCACCATCAATGAAAGTAGCATTGAAGTGTTTAGCCAAGGCCTTACCCACGGTGGTTTTACCGGAACCACATGTTCCCATCACCACACACTTGATATTGCTCATCCTATACTCCGAACACAGAAAAAGTGAAAATAATAGTAGTTCTTTTGAATATGAGTATAGCAAAGTAATTGCGATAATGTTAACCGTAACATATAAAATTTTACGCATAACATTATTTTTGTAGCGAGGCTCACATTTTTTGCCTAGAAAAAAATCCCGAAGCCATCACCTCGGGATCTTTACATGTTGACCTATAAATAAGGAGCATTCGTGAACTACCTAAATTTAGTAAATTTTGGGGCAATAGAGCTTTACGCATGCTCGTATTCATGAAAAACGCATTAGAAACTATGCTACAAAATTATAAAGCCCCACATTTTAAGATGCAGGGCTTTAAAACAGAAGATCTTAATTGTAGCTAAGCCTCTGCAACCTTAATACGATCAATTTGCGCAACCAAACGCGCAATAACCTCTTCAGCAACCTCGATCTGAGCCTTAGAATCAGTGACCTTGGCAGTCAGATCCTTAGCAGAATCCGTAATGCTTTGCATATTTGTTGAAATCTCCGAGGTTGCAGTATTTTGCTGCTCTACTGCAATTGAAATTTGATTGATCTGCGTATCAACCGTCGTAACCTTAGAGATAATATCGTGAAGCAAGGCTTCAACCTGAGCTGAGGATTCAGCAAGCTCATCCATCTCCGCTACGCTTTGTGAAATGGAATCATTAGCTGAGCTTGCATCATGTTGTACCTCTGATACCATCGAAATAATATCGGCAGTTGAGGCTGAGGTTCTTGAGGCCAAAGAGCGCACCTCATCTGCAACCACGGCAAAGCCCTTACCAGCCTCTCCGGCGCGAGCTGCCTCAATGGCTGCATTTAAGGCAAGCAAATTGGTCTGATTGGCAATATCTTCAATAGTCTGCACGATGGAGGAAATCTTCTGAGACTGCTCTACCAAAGCGCCAACACGCTCGGCATTGTTACGACTTTTTTCAACCTGAGCTTGAATAAGGGAAATAGTGTCTTGGATCTTCTGTACCCCATCTGAGGTAGTAGTTGAAGAGTCCTCGGCAGAATTAGAGGCTATCTGAGCATTCTTAGCAATATCTGTAGTAGTAGAAACCATTTCATCAGATGCTGCAGCAACCGTAATGGAGCGACTTTCTGTTTCACGAGCTGAGGCATCAATTTCATTGGTAACACTATCGATATTTACAAAGGTGTCCTCAACGGCCGCGGTAGTATCCTTGATCATCTTAGCAAGCCCATGCCACTCAGTACGCATGCCCTCAAGAGCGCGCAATAGCTGACCAAACTCGTCTTGTCTTAAGGTAGTGATCTTGCCAGTCAAATCGCCACCTGCGATCTTTTCAGCAATCGCGACGGCATGTGATAGCACCCGCTTTATGGAGCCTGAGAACATCCACGCAATGAGGATAGATAAGATAACGGCAATTGCGGTGGTACCACATACTACATACACAGGAGTTGGAGTATCTAGCGATCCCATGCGATCTGAAATTTGATTTAGGATCTCCACATTGCGATGCTGTACCATGCTCTGAGCTTTTTCAATCTGTGGCTGCATCTGCTTTGCATAGAGAGCGCGAGCTATGGCCTGCTGTCCTTTAAGCAAGGTGGGTAGAATATTTTTTTCGTAGGTAGCAACTATATCCTTAATGCTTTGGGAGAGCTCCTCTGTGCCTTGCTGAGAGGCAATATATTTTTCATTAAGTTCCAAAAGCTCCTGTAAATTATCAGCAACGATCTGCTGATTTCCCTTATTGAAGGTGTTGCTGTTATTACAAAAGCCAAAAACTAATACCCCCACCTCTGATAAATTGCCGGCAATCTTTGTTGAAGGCATATATTCATCGGTGATAAGACCGTGAGTGTAATCAACGGTATTGCGGATATTATTCATGACGAGCATGGCTATTACACACACGATCACCGTAAAAAGCATAGTAATAATGAAGGAAATCATTAATTTGCTACGCACGTTAAGAGATTTAAAGAAATTCATACGCTCCCATAACGACATACAAAACTTGTCGTCAACTCCATTAGCAAGAATTGCAAGGCCATTCAATTTGAATGCAATTGAATAGTAACTCGTCGCCTGAATGTACTACTTTTCTTAAATAAATTCGTTATAGTTCTGGTTTTTTAGGATAAATCCGTGAACCATGTAGCACTAAGCGCTCATCTCTCCATTAATCATACTATCGGATGCAAGCACCTTTTCTTAACTAATTTTGCGCTATAACTAATCAAATTGCCCAAGACCTAGGCCTAAATTTTAACTTGTAGGACAAATAGAGTGACATAGCTCATGATATGCGTAACAAAATGCCCACAGAGGTAAATTTAATTTGCTAGAATTAGCTAACACCTTGTTTGCTAGTGATTTTTATTTGATTTAGATTGAAGCATAAACATGATCAAGAGAACAAAACTTCAGGACATTGCTAAAAAAGTAGGCGTAACGCGTATGACCATTTCGCGTTACTTCAATAATCCAGATTCTGTAGCGTACAAAACACGCGAGAAAATCCAGCAAGCTATTGAAGAGACGGGTTTTATTCCAAACAGAGTGCCCGCCATCATGTCGCGCTCTACCTCAAACTCAATTGGACTAGTTATCCCCTCCTTTTCAAATGGTGTGTTCTCAGATGTAATTAACGCAGTAGATGAAACTGCGCAAAAGGGAAATTACAGCGTTCTTTTAACTCATTCATCCTATGATCCCCTACTTGAGGAGCGACAGGTAGCGTCTCTTTTATCCTATCAAGTTGACGCCATTATTCTTTGTGACACCGTGCATACCGATCTTACTGAAAAGCGCTTGGTAAAATGTGGCCTACCCTTTGCCGAGATTTTGTCACTGTCTCCATATCCTCAAGGCATTAACATTGGCATTGACTTTGAGGACGTCTATTACAAAGCCACTAAGGCCTTAATTGAATGTGGTCGCAAGAGTCCTGCCTACTTTGGTGTACGTATGGATCCACGTACCCTAATACGTCGCGATGGCTATGTAAGAGCAGTACAGGAGGCAGGTCTTAGAGATCTCAGCTTTGCCACCTCCAATCGCTCTAACTTCACCCTAGGTCGCGATATGATGATGGAGGCTTTAAAAAAGAATCCGCAAATCGATGCTATTTTATGTACCAACGATGACGTTGCCGTGGGCGTATTGATCGCATGTCAGGCCATGAATGTACGTGTACCTGAAGATATCACCGTTATAGGCTGCAATGGTCTTAAGTTCTGCGATGCCTCCATGCCACGCCTATGCTCAATAAAAACTCCACGCTATGAGATAGCTGAAAAAACAGTACAAGAGATCCTCCGTCAGCTAGATGACGGTCACTTTGCCAAATACTTTGAGCAATTTGGAGTAAGCTTCCAAGAAGGCGGCAGTGCTACTACAGAGGAGCAACAACGCTTAAAGGAGCTGTTTAAAAAATAATCCTCCCCATCTCTTAAAGCCGTAGATTTAAGCTACGGTTTTTCTCTTGCGTCAAACAAGATTCCCCCCCCTCCAAAGTACAAAAAAGGCCGATCATTACGATCGGCCCTAAAAAATGCAAGCTTACTAATCAGCAGGAGGCTTTGGAAGCTTAACCGGAGTTACCACCTGCGGGATCTCATCTACCTTGGAGTTATCAAGCTTTGATAACATATCCGAGCTCTGAGGCTTGTCATCCTCATCGTCTGCATCATTATCCTGAGGCAAAATGGTGTTTTCCTCAAAGCGCGGAGTCTCATCTATAGGAGTCATCACGCAATTGCCAGCAACAAGCTCAGCTAAGGCACGCTGTTGCATACCCACTGCAGTATAACGAGAGACGAAATCACGTAGTTGCTGCAGGAAGGTTAAATACATCTCAGATGAGTGCATGGAAACACGCTGACGACCGATAATATCTACTAATGCCATCTGACATCTATCGATGTCACGATTTAGCTTCTTAGCATGCTTAGCAAGTCCTTCAACGTTCTTTTTGGAAGGATCAAAGCCAATAAGATGCACATCAGCTGAGATCTTATCTAAGCGCTTTACCAATTCATCAAGCGAGGATCTCATATCCCCACCAAAGATGGTATGACGATTAGCAACATGAATTAATGCCTGATCGGTTGCGTAATGCACAGACTTAGCAGCCTCTCTTAAATTAGAGAACACTAAATAGAAGAAGAATTTAGCATCGACGGTTGAGTTATCAGTATTCTTACCAGTAATACCGCCTACATAGTTTGATTGGGCTAAGGAGTAATAGGCACTGCGATTATCCGAGATATCCTCTTCAATATTAGAGGCCTTATTACGTACACGACGTAGAGCGAGCTCATTATCATCGAAGAAGGCGCTCATGGTACGACGAATAGTTTCCATCTCTTGATCAAAATAAAGCGGAACACTGCGAGACACGGCCTGCAAAATGCCCTCATCATTACGAGACTTCAAAATGGAGGTAGCCTTTTCATCCTTAGATTTTCTAATAAAGTTGGTATAAATGATGATCACAAATACCAAGGGGATTAAAAGGTATACGCTGATGCCATCGGTAAAGAAGTTAATTGAGCAAATAATTGAGGCACAGGTGAAGGCGCAAAAGCCTGTTAGGAACCATCCTGCAACCACGGTGATCACACCTGAAATACGAAATACCGCACTCTCTCTATCCCAAGCACCATCGGCAAAGGAGGAACCCATAGCCACCATGAAGGTTACATAGGTAGTAGATAGTGGTAATTTTAAAGAGGTGGCAACTGAAATTAAAGCCGAGGCTACCACCAAATTAATCGATGCACGCACATAGTCAAAGGGCATAGGTAAGGTACCCTTTTTAACTACCGCACGACGATAACGCCTTGCAATAAAGGCTAATACGGGAGCGGGGATCGAGCGATATACCGCGCGGGATACCATAATACCGATACGGGTAATGATACGCCCCATGGTAGAGGCACCAAATTGCTCATGGGTACCAGAGGTGCTTGATGAAAGGTTAACGGTAGTCTGTACCACATCACGGGCTTTTTTGGAAACAAAGAGCGTAATGCTCATTACGACACCGGCTGCAAAGAGCCAAATGGTATCAGTACGATTGGAAATATTAAGTCCATCCATGAAAAAGGATGAGGCACTCTCTCCAGCCTCCTGCCAAAGCTCATAGCTATCAAGGGCAGCAAGTGGCACACCAACGAAATTTACCAAGTCATTGCCTGCAAAGGAGAAGGCTAGTGCAAAGGTTCCAGAGAGCACGATGAACTTAAAGATATTAAGTCCTGCTAGAGCCATCAGCTGACCTACCACGAAGAACACAGCAAACATGCTCCACATGATGATCTCCAAATGACTATCCATCCAATCTAAATATTCAGGCTTCATGAAGGATGCACCATGAGCACCCTTAATTAAAAGGAAATAGCCAATTGCTGATAAGGAGATAGCAGTAAAGAAGCCACCTAGATATTTGACGGTATGCTCAAAGCGGAAGGTAAAAAAGATACGCGCAATAAACTGCACCACCATGCCAGTAAAGAAGGCAATAATCACCGAGAGCAAAATACCTGAGACTATAGCTGCCGTTTTATCAAGCTTAATATAGTCAAGCACTGCCGCCATAGAGCCATGATCAGCATATATTTTGAAAACTGAGGCTAATACTGCAGCTCCTAAGAGCTCGAAGATAATTGAAACGGTGGTTGAGGTGGGAAGGCCTAAAGAATTGAACGCATTTAAGAGCAGCACGTCTGAGATCATTACCGAGGCAAAGATGATCATCATCTCCTTATAGGTAAACATCTCAGGATAGAACATGCCCTTTCTGGCAATTTCCATCATTCCCGATGATGAGGTCGCACCTATCAGCACGCCACAGGAGGCCACGGCGATGATCACCGCCAGTGGAGCAATACGAGTACCAACTGCTGAGTTTAAAAAATTGGCAGCATCGTTACTGACACCAACAAAAAGATCTAGGGTCGAAAGCAGTAGAAGCATCACTACTAGCACAAAAAAAAGCGACTCAAGCATCGTCTGTCCTTGAAATGCAAAAAAATTTAGGCATATTTTAGCTAAAAACGTTGCTAAATTTACGCGTCTACTTGCGAAAGTGTCACAACTAACATACTTTTTTTAACATTTAGGCTGACAAAACGCTCAAATTTTAAAACCTCTATGCACCAAGGCTTTGTTTAAAGGACTAGTGAAACGGCGCGGTTATATTGATAAAATAGCCAAATTTTGAGAAAAATATAAACATCGACACAGGTTAATTAAAATGGCAGCTAAGACCAAAGCCCCAAAATCCGCGCCTATCACTCATTTTCGTGACTTTCCTGAAAATTGGAAATCATTCTGCTATGCCCTTGTATCCTGCAATTACCTGCTGTCATATAAAACGCTGACGGATCTATTTGAGTTTTATAATTTCGAGAGTGATGAAAAGAGCAAATGCTATGCCACCTTGCTAAAACTTGAGTACATTGAAGGTGATGACGATATAGTATTTGCACCATCCAATAATTTCACCGTTACCCGTAGCTATTTAGGTACAAAATTTAAAATTACACGTACTGGCTTCGTCGCCATAACCGATGAAATGACAGTTCATGATGTAACCACCCTCACGCATCACGATCTCTATAGAAGTGCAAGCTATTTTCTCTTTGGACGTGATTCAGGCCGCCATATTCTTAAGCTATCTTATGACTATGTTTTAAAGCTCATCGTCTCTGACGGTGGCACCTTTGATCACGACTGTGACGACACCATTAATGCCATCTTTGATTTCTTCGATGACTTAAGCGATCTTGTGTTCAATATGCTTATCTTGGGAGATAAGAAAAAATTCTTTAATAATGTACGTCCAGATTTCTTCCAGATATTCTTTCTTTATTTCTGCAGTTACACCCAAAGACCAAGAGATCCTGAGATTGCCAATAAGCTTGTTGAGTTTTTGGATGGACGCAAGCTTACCGATAGAGTCAACTATGTAAGATTTTTAGCTTGGGCGAAATTTCAAAACTTTATTAGCTACGGCCATCCTGAAAAATATTTTGCCGAGATCCCTCAAGATATCCCTACTGTTGAGGGCTTTATCTTAAATGCAGTCATATTATTTCAGAAAGGACAATATGCTGATGCCGTAAAGAGCATGCGCAAGGCCCTCTTAACCTTAAAAGGCTATAGCTATGATGAAAAGTCTAGGCGTTATTTTGACAGAGGTTATGAAAACTTTCTCTATGGACTGATGCTTTATCACGATAAGCAAAGTCCCGCCTCCATTCGCACTTGTGATGCAGTAACTGGCGATGATGAGAAAAATTATACAAGAAATTGCTTCCTTGCCATATTCTGCGCGCTTGCACGAACCTCTAATCCAAATTACGACCATTTCCGATGGCTTTTCCAAAGTAGAATTTCAGCCCATGCCACAGAGTTTGAAAAATTCTTATTTGAATGCCTAAGAAACGGTCTACATATAGAAAAAGCCGCTACTTATATTTCAAAAGATTACATTGAAGCGGTTAAAAAATACGAGAGCATACCAAGTATCTTCAGCCAAATCTATTTTGCTACCGTTGAAGCCAATAATCCTCATAATGCCTCTTTGAAAGAAAGACTTGGCATGGATCCCTTGATGAACTATGTCAGAGTTAAGGAAGAATGGGAAATTGAGCTTGAGCATCTTATTGATGAAGAGCTAGCCTTCCAAAAGAATAATGCTCCTCAAAAAAATAAAGCCTCAGGAGAGGAGCGTGATCGTATTGCCTACTACCTGTATTTTTACGAGGATGATAAAGATAGCACCAAAGAGTATGGCTCCTTGATCCGCTATAATCCTGAAATAAGCTTAAAACTACAGCATTCAAAAAATGGTGGCGCAACTTGGAGCAAGGGTAAGGAAATATCCATTAAAGCCTTTGAAGAAAACAAGTTCCCCTGCATGGATGTTGTCGATCTTGCCATAAGCAAGATGGTAAAGCATGAAAGCGTCCGCAATAAACCTTTTCTTAGAGGACCTGAGATCGCCTATGAATTAGTAGGCTGTGATCGAGTGTTTGATGCCGATACTGAAGAGGCCCTTGAAATTCAAAAGGGCGAAGTGCAACTATCTATCGAGCACCATGACAACACCTATACTGCAATAACCAATGTTAGAGAAATAGTTAAGGATAAAAAAGCTCTACCCCAAAGTGTGATCACCTACCCCAAAAACGGTGTAGCTCAGGTTTATAAATTCAACTCCTATCAGTACAGTCTAGTAAAGTCTCTGCAAAATCTTGGCAAGATGCCAGCTGAATCTAATACCTTGCTCACCAAGCTTTTAGAGATGGTCTCAGCCCACACTCCGGTAGTAAGTGATCTCTTAAAATCCTCCAAGAATTTAAAGCAGCTTGAGGGCGATAGTAAGGTTGTGTTGCAGTTATCTCCTGTAAGTGAGGATTTATATAACGCCAAAGCCGTGGTTTATCCTGCCAAGGGCTCAAAGCTTGTGGTAAATCCAGGTGAGGGACAGGAGTTTATTGCAACTACTGTTAATAATGAGACCGCGCAGATTAGCCGTAAGCTTAAGGATGAGGCTGAAAACTTTGATGCGGTATTAAAGATGCTCGCTCCAATTGAGGATGCCCGCAGTGATAAGTTTACCTGGGAGATGACAACTCTTCAGTGCTTAACCATGCTTGATTTAGTACGTGGCAGTCAAGATTGCACGGTGGAGTGGCCAGAGGGTGCTAAGCTTAAGGTGTCAAAGCCTGCTATTTCCTTCTCAGGACTAAACCTTGCAGTAAATTCCATGGACTCATGGTTTGAGGTCTCAGGTGAGGTAAATATCGACCCTAAGACTAAGATGAAGGTAGCTGAGCTCTTACGTCTTATAAGAGAGGCTCAGGGTAACTTCATTGCCTTAGGCGATAATGAATATGTAGCTTTATCAGAGAGTCTTAAAAAGCAGCTTGCCAATTTAGATAAGCTCTCAAGCTCTGATAAGAAGAAGGTACAGATATCTAAATTTAACTCAGGCGTATTAAATGAGCTTGAGAAAAATGGTGCTAAGGTTGCAGCTGATGCCAAATATGCTCAATTAAGAGAGCGTATTGAAAATGCTCAAAGCTTAAATCCTCAGGTACCTAAGAAGCTTAATGCCTCCTTACGTGATTATCAGGAAGAAGGCTTTAGCTGGATGATGCGTTTGGCCTCATGGGGAGCAGGCGCTGTACTTGCTGACGACATGGGCTTGGGTAAAACTATTCAGACTATCTCCGTACTCTTATCAAGAGCACAATTAGGACCTCAGCTTGTAGTAGTACCAGCCGCCCTTTTAATTAACTGGCGCAATGAATTAAATCGCTTTGCCCCATCCTTAAAGCCACTTATTCTAAACTTTGAGCAAGAGCGTGCTAAGGCCTTAAAGAAGGTTTCTAAAAACTCCATAGTCTTAGTAACTTATGGTGTAGTTACCGAAGAGACTGAAGCCCTTACTAAGATTGAATTTGCAACGGCGGTATTTGATGAGGCTCATAACATCAAAAACCGTGATACCAAGGCCTTTAAGAGCTGTGTGAAGCTTCATGCTGACTTTAGAATTATGCTCACCGGTACTCCTTTGCAAAATCATCTAACTGAGATTTGGTCACTATTTGAGGTTGCAGTACCTGGATTATTAGGTAGCTATAATGCCTTCTCTGAGCGCTTCGTAGGTCCTATTGAACGTGAGCACGACCACAATCAACAGCGTCTTTTAAAGAGAATAGTATCGCCCTTCATTTTGCGCAGAACTAAGGGTGATGTCTTAAATGAACTACCTGAGAAGACTGAGATTACCCTTGAGGTAGAGTTATCTGATACTGAAAAAGCCTTCTATAACCAAATAAGAGAGGAGACTGCACTTTCCATCTCTACAGGTGAGATTAATCCTATGCAGGCCTTAGCTGCCCTAACTAAGTTAAGACAGGCTGCCTGCTCTATGGAGCTTATCGATAAAAAGCTTGCTATTACCTCATCTAAGACTCAGACCTTCCTAGAGCTTGTAGATGACTTAATTGAAAATAACCATCGTGCCTTGGTATTTAGTCAATTTACCTCACACCTTGCCATCATCCGCCGTGAGCTTGAGAAGAAGGGTATTGAATATCTCTACCTTGATGGCTCTATGTCTCCAAAAGAGCGTATGAAGCTTGTTGATGAGTTTGATGAAGGAGAGATGCCGCTCTTCTTAATCTCACTTAAGGCAGGTGGTACTGGTCTTAACTTAACTGCTGCCGATTATGTCATTCACTTAGACCCTTGGTGGAATCCTGCAATTGAAGATCAAGCAAGTGACAGAGCCTACCGTATAGGTCAGGAGCGTCAGGTAACTGTCTATCGCTTAATTGCCAAAGGCACAGTTGAGGATAAGATAATTAAGCTTCACTCAACTAAGAAATCTCTTGCCGATGCCCTACTTGAGGGTACGGAGATGTCTGCAAGATTGGGGCGTGAGGAGATACTTGAGCTCTTGCAATTGGCGCAGGATTAAGCCTTTTACATAAGTTAAACGGACAACTATCGAAGCTGTCCGTAAACTTAAGACTTAGGCATTTAGATAGCGTTATCTAAATGCCTTTTATTTGGACAAGGCTAGATCACTTTACAAGCATGGAGAGCAAAACGCGAAGCTTTAAAGGGATCACAAAGATATGATTACGATTTTCAATACGTCTTATCTTATCTACCAAATCTGACAAGGCAAATTCATCAAAGATCAAAGCAGAATTTGAAATTTCCTTTTCAAAGCCACGGCATTTCTCTTCGTATTTTTTGATGGTCTTAATCATCACCTTAAGATCCTGCTTGTAATCAATAGGCTCACGTGCATCCTGATAGAAGGCCGCCGGTCCCTGTTTTAAGAGGATCTTTAAGGCTCGAGCTAAATTTCTCAAAGTTGCATTTTGGAAGGAGAACACCAAGGGATCATGCTTTAAGAGGAACAAGCCATAGAGGTTTTCATAGGTACCAACTAAGGTGCGGATATAGGCTCCGAGATCAGAGCTTTGTGCAGTATCGCTAAAACGCACATTATTACGCTCCCCCTTAATTAGCACCGTCGCACGATGCATTTTAGAGAAGGGCTCTAGCACCAAGGGGATCTTCTGCTCGGCAAAAATCGTTACCAAGGCATTGTAAACTAGCATTACGGAGGACTCGGGCAAGTCTGATTGTTTAAGCTCTATTTCAAGCTCATTAATAGGATAAGCGCCACCATTTGCAAGCTCAATTGAACCATGATCGTAGGCTACCTCAAAGAAACAATCCATGATTTCAAAATCAAAGGATTCACGTCTGAAGCGTATGGTGCAGGCCTTTTGCAAATTGGCTTGAATTTTAGCGAAGTCAAAATTCTCGGGAAAAGCCTCTTTTGGAAATTGGGTCAGCTCTGGTACCTTGAGCTTGCGCGGGATCGGCACATTAAATTCTCGACGAGAATGAATGCCACCTAAATTCTTGCCACGAAGCTTAAGTGTTTGCTCAGAGAGCTTTTTACCATGACGAATACGCAGACCAGCACCGATCTTAAATAAAGCTTGATCCTCTGTATCGAAATAAACGTTTTCAAGCTCATCAACTTGGGGATTTGAAACAAGACCACCTGCCTGCTCAAAAAGCTCCATTAAATTTTCAGGACGACCCAAGACTCCAAATTTAATTTCTATCTCACGATTTTTACCACTATTAAAATCGCCATGCTTTAATTCGCCAGATTCAGGAGAGTCATCAGGATCATTTGGGGCGGAAGCAATAGCCTTATGATCGGCAGCTTTACTAAAAACATAGGCAGGAAAACGCATGATTATCTCCTAATCGATCGCAAATAAGGGATCGCAAATTTTCTAAATTAACACCACTTTTTTTAGTGTGTCTTAAGTATCAATATGTTAACGCGACTAGAGGTTAACGCGGCAATGATTGCGCGACAATGTTACATTATGATTGTTAAATTTGTGATTTATTTCACCTTGTGCATAACCATCTCTATAACCTTGCACTTAGTCCTTGTACCAATGCCAAGATGCAGAGGAAAAAACTTGCATAAAACAAAGCCTTGTAGTGCTATCCATTGAAAATAGACGCTGTGCTAAAATACGCTTAAGTCAAGAGACATGAAAGGATTAAGACATGTCAAATTTAAGCAAAAAATTGGCAATTGCAACTGCCATCATCCTATCAAGCACCTATGCTGCAGCTGAAAATAGCAATGGACAAGGCTTGAATAATATCAGCACTCAAACTCAGCCTAATAAACAAAGCGCTGATGAAAACGGCTTTTATGCAGGAGCCAATATCTATATTTCAGATAAGGTCAATGCTCTTTTAAGAACAGAGCCTGGCGCAAACGTACGTAGCATTGGAGTACTCCATCCTGGTGATAGAGTGATCTTTGTTGGCTATAACAACGATAAACGCTTTGCGCAGGTGAAGACTAATAATGGTACCTATTGGATGAGAGTTGGCGATCTGCAAAGTACTCCCTCAGCAGTCAATCAAGTAGAGAGTATGCAAGCGCAAATTGAGACGCTCAAAGGACAGCTTGAGGCTTTATCAAATACTGATAGTGGCCGCGAGATCGAGGAGCTAAAGGCTCAGGTTACTTCCTTGAAGGAGGAAAACAGTAATTTAAAGCAGTCCTTAACTCAAAAAGACGAGTCGATAGTAAAGCTTAGAGAAGAGGCTAAGACCTCCATTATCAATGCCGAGGAAAATCGTGAGCTTGATATGCAGATGCGCTGGTGGATACAAGGTGCCCTCATTGCCTTAGGAGGTGCCGTCGCCGGAATTATCTTTATGATGCTACCTCGTCCTCGTCGTCAAAGAGCAAATCGCTATTAATGATCTTTAGCGTACGGTAATGGTTATGGGACTTTAATAAAACGTACCAAGCTTACATCATTGCCGTTCTTTTTTTTCTGAGCCTTTACCTTTATTAGCTCTAACTCATTAACTATGGCCAGATCCTTTGGTCCTAGCATGGTATAACGCTGATGCAAAGGCTCAGTATAAATTCTCATCCCTAAAAGGGCCAAGGAGGCATTATCCTCAATAGCAGGTAAATTAAGTCCCTTTCTGGCTTGTACCTTTAGATAATTTACCGCCGCGCTTTGTGCTATCTCATGGGCAATATCAATTTTTTCCTTAGCAAACAAAGAGAAAACGCCAAAGCCTAGCATCACCCCTACAAAGGAGATCATGATGATGCGTAGAGCCTTAAAATGAAATTCAGAAAAGGTTAATAGCTTTTTTAGACAAGCCTTTAGCTTAAATTTCATTTTTTTAGCTCCAGAGGGTGATCCTCAGTCTTAGCCTTTTGCTCCATTGACTGCTGAGGCTTTAAAAGAGGACTTGCTGAGCCTTTATTTACATCTTTATCTAAAACAGACTGGTCATCTACACTCTTATTATCAATAGAGTCTGCAAGAGCCTCATCCTTAGGATTGGAGCTTATTGAAAAAAAGCTCTGAGAGTTAGTATTTGCAGTTTTTGCCATCTGCTCCTTTTTCAAATTATCAAAATAAAGCTCATAGCCATTCTCATTAAATAGGTAAGGACCTATGCCTGATGATAGATCCACTGCAAGCTCCTGCTCCTCATCTGTGGCATAGCGGTAGTTGAAGGCCTTAAGCGCCTGATTATAGGATTTTCTATCCTTGATAGAACCTGCATCTACATGCAAAACTCGCTCTAAAATTGCGATCTTGTCCTTATAGGCATTAGTGGAGGTATCAGGAAAATCATCAAATTCAGGTATCACTGCAGTAAAGCTACCTGCAAACTGAGCTTTTACATAATCATTTTTAAGTCTAAATAAATGACTTCCAAGCAAAAGCTCTGAGGAATCGTCCTCTGGATATACCTTAACTAAAACAGCATAATAAGGACTAAGATCCTCATCTAAAAGCGAAAGCACTGCAGGGCGCCCCGCCTTGACTACATCATTAAAGCTACCTTGCCCCTGAGCACAATAGATATTAGTTTTATTGAGATCGGCGCAGCGAATTTGGCGACCATCCTTACGCGCATATCCCCAAAGCTTAATTAAGGCACTTTCCGCATCACTCTTAAATACCGCATTTTTCTTATCTAGATAAAAAAGCTGTAGCTCTCGTCCTCTTTGCGTCTGTTCCCAGGCCTTAGATTTTGCATAGTCCTCACCGGCACTGACTATACTTGCAGATGAAGATAAAGCCTCCCTGAGGCTGACATCCTTAAGTACATTTGGAAATAAAAAATAGCATCCAAGAAAAGTTAATACCGCTAAGGATCCACCTAACGAGGCAAAGGGAATAATAAATCTTATAAAAGCAAGTATTGATTTAAAGCTGGCCCACAATCTTGCCTTTAGTGAACGTCCCCGTGATCGCACCTGAGCTTCAGCCTTTTTAGCAATACGACCATTGACGATATGCTTTTTTAGAGTAAATGCTACGCTTAAGGCTTGATCGGCAATTGAATTAACTAAGCGAGGTAAACCTTTAGATCCTTTATAGATTACCCCAATGGCAGAGGAGGTAAATAAAGGCTCATGACATCCTGCCTGCTGTAATCTAAAGGTTAAATAGGCCAGCATTTCATCACGTTTTAAAGCAGGAACCGATGCAAAGGCCTTTATCCTAGTCAAAAGCATATGATGAATAGGATCATGTATGCGCGTGACTAATTCATCCTGCCCTGCAAGCAATATGCTAATACGTTGCCCATTATTTCCCTCAAGATTACTTATCAATCTTAACTGCTCAAGGCAGTCATCAGATAACCCCTGTGCCTCGTCAACTATTAGCAAGGTCCCCTGCTCTGCGCTTCCTGCTTTATCTAGCAGGCTTCTTAATTTAAAGGTTAGCTCAGGTATGGTCTCAAGTGAGGTAGCGATCATGCCACAGGCACGCAAGAGCGTAGCCAATAAGGTATGAGGTGAGATACGCGGATCATCAATGGTTATGATCCGCATACGTTGTGGCAAACCGCGGATCAACATCCGCACCAAGGTGGTCTTGCCTGAACCTGATGGACCTGATAGAACACATACCGCACCTTGACGCATAAGTTGCTCTGTAAGCAGCGACAAAGAAGTACGCTGTGAAGCTCCTACGTAATAAAAGCGCTCGTCAGGCAAACCGTCAAAGGGGAGTTCATCTAGCGAAAAGAATTTTTCGTACATTTCTAAATCTTAAAAAGAGAAGGAAAAACATTCTCTCCTTCCCTTAAATTTTAATATTTATAATCTCAGTTAGTTATTACCAACTTATTACACTCAACTATAAAAGCAACCATTTTAAAAATATTTAAGAGTGCAATATCAAAATGCTATTCCTCCCATCAAAGGAGCTATTCATTGATACGGCAAGGCCTCACACCATTTTTTAAATAAAAGCAAAGCTCACAATCGCCCTATCTTCCAAAGAGAATACCAAAGCTATTCTTATAAGCTCGCGTCCTTGATTGTGTCCCTCTCCATAATGTCGGCTTTCTATCTGCTTTATAGCCTCATTAAGCTTGGCAGGAGCACCATTCT
>CAVHVI010000020.1:0-21504 GCA_963639245.1 Bacteroidaceae bacterium | reverse complement strand
GCTTATACCTATACTAAAAATGCAAACAGAGAATGAGTCTTAATTTTAAAAAGGCTCATAAAAAAACAAACAAAACAGGAGATATCCATGAAACTTTCAAAGCTATTTGCATCCGTAGCAATGGTTATGGCCGCAGGTTCTTTTGTCGCTGCCGCAAATGCTGCTGACGCTCCCAAACGTTTAACTGGTGGTGGTTCTAACATTATGTACATCATCACCCCTTCTCACTCCAACCCCTTCTTCAAGACCGAAGCTGAGGTTGCTGCTGCAACTGCCAAGGAATTAGGCTATGAAGTTAAGATGGTATCTCACGATGACTCTCCTGTTAAGCAGTCTGAGCTCTTTGAGACCGCTATCTCTGATAAGGCTGCCGCTATCATCTGTGATAACGCCGGTGCTGATGCTACCGTAGCTGCAGTTAAGCGTGCTTATGACAACAACATTCCTTCCTTCTTGATTGACCGTGAAATCAACGAGCAGGGCATTGCTATTTCTCAGATCGTTGCTAACAACTACCAAGGTGCAAAGGGTGCCGCTGAAGTCTTCGTAGAAGAGATGGAAGAAGAAGGCGAGTACGCCGAGCTCTTTGGTATCGACTCTGATACTAACGCTAAGACCCGTTCTACCGCTTTCCACGAGGTTATCGATCAGTATCCTGATATGAAGATGGTTGCAGTTCAGACTGCAAACTGGGATCAAAACCTTGCTTATCAGAAGATGGAAACCATCCTTCAGTCTTATCCTAATTTGAAGGGCGTGATTTCTGGTAACGACAACATGGCCGTTGGTGCTGCAGCTGCTATTAAGGCTGCTGGCAAGACCTTGAAGATCATCGGTGTTGACGGCTCTAATGATGCTCGTGATGAAATTATTGCTGGCAATATGACCTCAACTGCTATGCAGCCTGCAGCATTGATCGCTGAGACTGCTGTACGTCAGGCTGATCAGTATTTGAAGACTGGCTCCACTGGTGCATCTGAAAAGCAGCTTATCGACTGCGTCATTATCACCAAAGATAATGCTAAGAAGCTCAACAACTTCTCCTACACCAAGTAATTAAAGACGTGCGCCGCATTCTCCTCGGCGGCGCACCATTTCATAAAAACAATTTTAAGAAGGTGCAAAAAAAGCACTTAGGGGAATTTTTGTCCTCAAATTCTGGAGTGAGTACAACATGAAAAAAGGAAGCATCATAGGGGCAGCTTTGGCAGCTGTAGTGCTTGTCTATGCTGGTGTTACCGCTACCGTCGTACCCGAAGGTCAGGAAGCAACATTAACTGGCGAGGTTGAGTTTGATCCTTCAACCGTTGCCAAAAATTTCTGGGATCAGAACTCTGAAAAGTATTTTTCTGAAAACGCTGTTGATTTAAATACCTTAATTTCTGAGGCTAATGGCGATTTTGCAACTGTTGCAAAAAAGTATGGCCACTACTCAATGGGAGATAGTGGTGAGCTCTCATTTGTGGTTAAGGGCTCTGGCACTGCAACTACCGTTAAAAATAAGCTTCGTTCAGGCTATGTAGCCTTTGATTTAGATGGCAACTCCTCAGATATCAAGACTCGCTTGCAGATTGGCCCTGTATTTAAAGGCTCTGCTGTACGTGACTCCATCTCCTTAATTTCCTATAAGGATTACAAGAACCAAATTGAGTGGGCAAGTGTTTCAGTATCCTTCCATGAGCTTGTATTAAAGGAAGTCTTATCTAAGGTTGATATGGATAGCTTAGAGGGTAAGCAATTTGATTTTATTGGCTGCTTTACCGTTTCCAAGCCTGATCTTGTGAATATAACTCCCGTGAAACTTACCTTGAAGTAAAAGGAGAGTCTCATGTCCAACGAAAATGAAGAAATTTACCTCCACTGCGAAAAGATTGACAAGATCTATCCAGGCACCAAGGCCTTAGATCAAGTCTCCTTTGACATCAAACGCGGTAAGGTTAATGTTTTGATCGGTGAAAATGGAGCTGGCAAATCAACCTTGATGCGTATTGTTGCAGGTATTGAAAAGCAGTCCTCAGGTAAGATGTATCTGCAAGGCCGTGAGGTTGAGTTCAATTCCACCGTCGATGCCCGTAAAGAGGGTATTGCCATTATTCACCAAGAATTGTGCCTCTTCCCCAACATGACCGTGTTCCAAAATCTGTTCATGGCCTCGGAGCGTACCAAGCATGGCGTGCTTGATGATGCTGAGCACCGCAAGCTTGCCAAGCAGGTTTTAGCACGTCTCAAATACCCAATCGATCCTGACACTATGGTAGGTGATCTACGCGTAGGTCAGCAGCAGATGATCGAAATTGCCCGCAACTTGCTTATTCCTAATCTTAAGATCTTGATCATGGATGAGCCTACCTCCTCATTATCAGAGCAGGAAGTTGAGGTGCTCTTTAACATCACTCGTGAGCTCTGTGCTGCTGGAATTTCTGTAGTATTCATCTCCCATCGCTTAGAGGAGCTGATGCGTATTGGTGATTACGTGACCATTTTCCGTGACGGCAAGCTTGTTGCTGAGGCGGCGGTTAAGGACGTAGATGTTCCTTGGATCGTAAAGCAGATGGTAGGTGAGGGTAAGTCCTATCCTAAGCGTGATGTTCCCGTTGAATGGGACAAGCAGCCAAATGTGCTTGAGGTTAAGAATTTATCTTTGCCAAAGAGCGGTGGTGGCTATCTTTTAAATAACGTCTCCTTTGAGCTAAAGAAGGGCGAGATCTTAGGTATCTATGGACTTTTAGGTGCCGGACGCTCTGAGGTCTTTGAATGCATCATGGGTATGCGCCCCAATCACACCGGCGACATCATCCTAAATGGTGAAAAAATTGAGGTTGGCTCCGTATCTGATCAGATAAACAAAGGCTTAGCCTGGCTTCCTGAGGACAGACAGCGTGATGGCTTGGTGCAGACTATGTCCATTGCCAAAAACATCTGCCTATCAAACATCGGTAAATACACCAACTCCTTAGGTCTTATCGATACTAAGAAGGAAGACGATGCTGAGATGGAAATGATCAAGGATGTGCACATTAAGGTTGCTAACAAGGATCTGCCCATTCTCTCCTTATCAGGTGGTAATCAGCAGAAGGTGGTTTTTGCCAAAGGTGCCTTAACCGATCCGCAGATCATGCTCCTAGATGAGCCCTCTCGTGGTATCGACATCGGTGCTAAGACTGAAATCTTTAATCTTATCTATCAATACGCCAAGCGTGGCTTGTCCTTATTGGTGATCTCCTCAGAGCTTGAGGAAATTATCGCTATTGCCGATCGCATCTTAGTACTTTCAAACGGTGTTAAGACTGCGGAATTTACCGGTAAAGATATTACCCAGGACAACCTCGTTAAAGCCTCTTACATGGGCCACAAGCAGAACTAAGGTTTTCGGAGATTTAAATTATGAATAAAAATGATCTCATTATGACCATCCTCAAGGGACGTACCTTGATTGTATTGACCTTGTTAGTCATCTTCTTTTCAATTGCCAGTGAATCCTTCTTCACCTCTCAATCTTTGCTCTTAGTTGCAAAGCACGTAGCACTGTACGGTATCTTAGGTATCGGCATGACCTATGTGTTGGTAACAGGCGGTATCGATTTGTCAGTAGGCTCTGTTGTAGGTCTTGCTGGCATGGTCTCAGGCCTGCTTATTAATCATGGCTTAACCATCTTTGGCTATACCATCTATTTCTCCGTGCCGGTGATCGTAATTATCGCCATCTGCATAGGTGTGATAGTTGGTGCCATTAACGGCGTGATCATCACTAGATTTGCTGTAGCTCCCTTCATTGCAACCTTAGGCATGATGTATATCGCCCGTGGTGCTGCCAACTTAACCTCCGCAGGTGCCACTTTCCCAAATCTCGTAGGTAAAGAGGCCTTAGGCAATACTGGCTTTGAGATCTTCGGCCGTGACATCGCAGGTTTCCCGGTTGCAGTAATGATTTTAATCATCATTGCTATCATCGCCGCCATCATTTTGCGTAAGACTCCCTTTGGATGGCACATTCTAGCAATCGGTGGTAATGAGCGTGCCTCCAAGCTCTCAGGTGTCCATGTCGAGGCTGACAAGATCTTAGTTTATATGTTCTCAGGTGCCTGTGCTGCTATCGTCGGTATCATCGCCACCTCTCAGCTCGTTGCCTCTCATCCTATGACTGGTAATACCTGGGAAATGAACGCCATTGCCGCCGCCGTTTTAGGTGGCACCTCACTTATGGGTGGTGTTGGTACCATCGTCGGTACCGTAATTGGTGCTTTCATTATCGGTGTTATCTCTGACGGTATGGTTATGTGTGGTGTCTCTGAGTTCTGGCAGATGATCATCAAGGGCTTAGTAATTGTGCTCGCCGTCATCATCGATCAGTATCAGCGCTCCTTGCAAGCTCGCATGGCTTTGCAGGCACGTAACGAGTCTAAGTAATAAAAGGAGGGAATGAGGATGTTCTCTAAAGAAAAAGGCGAGGCCATCCTCGCCCCCCTGACCGGAAAGGTAATTGAGATCTCAGAGGTTAAAAGCCCAATCTTTGCAGGCAAGGTAGTAGGCGATGGCATTGCCATTGTTCCTAAATCAGATGATGGCATTGCAAGATCTCCTATCTCTGGGGTGGTGTCCTTCGTAGGTGAGCAAAAGCACTCCTATGGTATTACCGGCTACGATGGTATTGAAATTCTTATTCACATCGGCATCGGTACGGTGTCACTAGATGGCGAAGGCTTTGAGCCATTAGTCTCTAAGGGACAGCAGGTTAAGGCAGGCGATCACCTCTGCAAAATCAACTGGGATTTAATTAAAGAAAAAGGTTTTGATTTAACCACTCCGGTAATTATTACCTCTAGTTCTATGTCAAACGTTAAGCGTTTGACCTTAAGAGAAGCATGGGTACAGGCTGGTCTGTCTCCTTGCATGGAATACGTAAACAAATAACACATTGCAAAAAGGAAAATATCATGACTGCACATATTAAGTTGGGTTTTGTACCTACACGCCGCAGTGTTTTCAGCGCCCCTGACGCTTTGAAGTATCGTGATCTCACTGCTAAGAGATTAACCGAGCTAGGCGTTGATTTCGTTGATATCACCGACATTAATTCTGAGGGCTTGCTCTTTGCTGACGAGGACGTCAAAAAGATTGCTGACAAGTTCCGCAAGGAAAAGGTTGACGGTATTATCCTTGCTCACTGCAATTTCGGCACTGAGTATGTTTGCGCACGCCTTGCTAAGGAATTAGGTCTGCCAGTATTGCTGTGGGGCCCTTTAGATGAGGCGCCCTTACCTGATGGTAGGCGTTTGCGTGATACCCAGTGTGGCTTATTTGCAACTGGTAAGGTATTGCGTCGCTTTAATGTCAAATTTACCTATTTAACTAACTGCCGTTTGTCTGATCCAGTCTTTGAGCGTGGTATTCACGACTTTGAGGCTGTATGTAACGTAGTTAGAACCTTCAAGAAGATCCGTATCTTGCAGATGGGCCCGCGTCCCTTCGATTTCTGGACCACCATGTGCAACGAAGGCGAGCTCTTGGAGAAATTCAATATTCAGCTCTCTCCTATTCCTTTAAGCGAGTTAGTAGCTGAGGTCCGTCGCATTGAAAAGGCTAATGAGGCTGCCGACGAGCTTCGCTTCTTAAAGGACAATACTATTGTCAAGATCTCAGAAAACAAGGTCTCAACTGTCGCAGCTCTTGCACATGCCATGAAGAATCTAATTGAAAAATATGGCTGTAACGCAGGTGCTATTCAGTGCTGGACAGCACTTCAAGGCGAACTTGGCATTATGCCATGTGCAGCTAACGCCATCTTAAATGACATGGGTATTCCCGTTGTTTGCGAGACTGATATTCACGGTGCTATTACTGCATTGCTTGCAGAGGCTGCCGTAATGAATAGATCCCGTGGCTTCTTTGCTGACTGGACCGTGCGCCATCCTGATAATCCAAATGGTGAGCTCTTGCAACACTGTGGTCCTTGGCCTTTCTCTGTTTGCAAGACCAAGCCTGAGCTTACTACTCCTATCGCCTTCCCAGATCAGGGCTCATTATCTGCCGAGGCTAAGAGTGGCGATAAGCTTACCTTATTGCGCTTTGATGGTGATAACGGTGAGTACTCCATGCTTTTGGGCAATGCAAAAAGCTGTGAGGGACCGCACATCCTTGGCACCTATATGTGGGTTGAGGTTGAAAACATCAAACGCCTTGAGGAGAAGATTGTTACCGGTCCTTACATCCATCACTGCGTAGGCGTCTATGAGGACGTAGTACCAGTGCTCTATGAGGCTTGCAAGTACATCGGCATCAAGGCTGATCTATACGATCCAATTGAAGAGCAGGTTAAAGCTTATTTACGCGGAGAATAAGAAATGAAAGAGCTTAAGAAATTAGCTTATAAGTTGCGTCAGGATGTCGTGGACATGATCGTCAACGGCAAGGGTGGGCACATCGGTGGTGATATGTCCTGCATGGATACCTTGGTAACTCTCTATTTTAAGGAGATGAATATCTCTGTTGAGAACTTCAATACCAAGGATCACGATCACTTCATCATGTCCAAGGGTCACAGCGTTGAATCCTTATATGCAGTTTTGGCGCAAAAGGGCTTCTTCCCCATCGAAACTGTTTTAAAGGAGTTCTCCCAGTTTGGATCTAAATTTATTGGTCATCCCAATAACAAGCTCCCTGGCATTGAAATGAATTCTGGTGCTCTAGGTCACGGTCTGCCAGTTGCTGTAGGTATGGCAATTGCCGAGCGTATGAATAAGAGCAATAACCGCACCTATGTCATCATGGGCGATGGTGAGCTTGCTGAGGGCTCGGTTTGGGAAGGCGCGATGTCAGCTGCCAACTACCGCTTAGATAATCTCTGTGCCATCTTAGATAGAAATCGTCTGCAGATCTCAGGCTGTACTGAGGATGTGATGGCCTTAGATGATCTTCATCGTAAGTGGGAAGCCTTTGGCTGGCATGTTATAGATGTTAAGGATGGTAATGACATCGATGAGCTTATTGCCGCCTTTGAGGAGGCTCGTACCGTTAAGGGCAAGCCTTCAGTATTGATCGCCAATACTATTAAGGGCAAGGGCTCTTCTGTGATGGAGAACAAGGCCTCATGGCATCATCACGTTCCATCTGAGGAAGAATACGCTCAGATTAAGAAAGACTTGGCAGAGCGCGCACTGGAGGACTAATCATGGCCAATATTGCTAACAAACAAATGATCTGCAACGTTCTCATGGACGCTGCCAAGAATGATAAAGATATCGTGGTTTTATGCTCCGACTCCCGTGGCTCCGCATCTGCAACTCCCTTTGCTAATGCCTATCCTGAGCAGTTTGTGGAGGTAGGTATTGCTGAGCAGGATTTAGTAGGCATCGCAGCTGGCATGGCCCGTGTTGGTAAGAGAACCTTCCCTATGTCACCTGCCTGCTTTATCGCAGCTCGCTCCTATGAGCAGTGCAAGGTAGATGTTGCTTACTCTCACACTAACGTAAAGCTCATCGGTATCTCAGGTGGTGTGTCCTATGGCGCCTTGGGTATGTCTCACCACAGCGCTCAGGATATTGCGTGTCTTTCTTCAATTCCTGGCATGCGCGTTTATCTGCCCTCTGACTGCTATCAGACTAAAAAGCTCATGGAGGTCTTGGTAAAGGATAATGAGCCTGCTTATATCAGAGTTGGTCGTAATGCGGTAGAGCCCGTTTACTCAGAGGATGACACTCCCTTTGAAATGGATAAGGCTACTTGGGTGTGCAAGGGCAATGACGTTGCTATTATCGCTTGTGGTGAAATGGTGCTTTATGCAAAAAAGGCTGCTGAAATTCTAAAAGAAAAGGGCATTAGCGCTACTGTACTTGATATGTACTGCGTAAAACCCTTAGATAAGGATGCCGTAATTGAGGCTGCCAAAAACGCCAAGGCGGTAGTGACCGTAGAGGAGCACTCGCCTATTGGTGGTCTTGGCTCCATGGTTGCTCAGGTAGTAGCTGCTAATTGCCCTAAAAAGTGCATCACCATGGCTTTGCCTGATGCTCCAGTAGTTACCGGTACTTCAAAGGAAGTCTTTGAATACTATCATCTAACTGGCGAGGGTATTGCTAAGACCTGTGAGGATGCAATCAATGGCTAAGGATGATTTAGTCCTTGGTATCGATCAAAGCACGCAGGGCACCAAGGCCCTGCTCTTTGACGGTGAGGGCAGATTGCTCGTAATAAAAACTCTGCCTCATCGTCAGATCATCAATGATCAAGGCTATGTCGAGCACGATCTTAGCGAAATTGCTAAGAACGTAATTGGCGTAGTAAAAGCTGTGATCGATGAGGATCCATCCTACAAGGATAAAATTAAGACTGTAGGTCTTAGTGTACAACGCGAAACCGTAGGTGCTTGGCGTAGGTCAACCCTAAAGCCTTTATATAATGCCATCGTCTGGCAGTGTGCTCGCGGGGCCGCTTTTGTTAATACTGAGGCCGTAAAGTCTAAGGCTGATGCAGTAAGAGCTATCACCGGACTTGAGCTATCTGAGTATTTCTCAGCTGCCAAGATCACCTGGCTTATGGATAATGTAGCTGAGGTAAAGCAGGCAGCAGAGGAGCAGGATCTATGCATTGGTAACATGGACTCCTTCTTAATCTCCTATCTAACTCATGGAGAGAGCTTTGCAACCGAGCCTTCAAATGCCTCGCGCACGCAGCTTATGGATCTTAAGAGTCAGCAATGGTCAAAGGATCTTTGTGCCTTATTTAAAGTTCCTATGGATGCGCTACCTCCTATTTTGGATTCAGATAGTGCCTTTGGTGAGACCGACTTTGACGGCGTTTTACCCCATAAGATAACTATTCATGCGGCAATTGGTGATTCCCAAGGTGCTCTCTTTGGTCACGGCTGTCTTGCAAGTGGTCAGACTAAGACCACCTATGGCACTGGCTCATCAATTATGATGAACTCAGGTTGCGAGGTTTCAAGCTGTCTTCATGGCGTGGTGAACTCGGCAGCTTGGCGTCGCTCTGGCAAGACTACCTATGTGCTTGAGGGCAATATCAATTACTCAGCAGGTATCATTTCCTATCTTAAGGATGATTTAAAGCTAATTTCCTCTCCTGCAGAGACTGAAGATTTGGCCAAAAATGCTAATCCTCATGATAAGTGCTATTTCGTACCGGCTCTATCAGGCTTGGGCGCACCTTATTTTAACGGTAATGTCAGAGGCTCAATTCTTGGAATGAGCAGAGTTACAGGTAAGAATGAGATTGTGCGTGCAGCCTTAGATTCAATTGCACTGCAGGTAACTGATATCTTGGATTTGATTAGAAAGTCCTCTAAGGTTAGTGTAACTGAGTTGAATGTAGATGGTGGTGCTACCAAAAATGGCTATCTCATGCAGACTCAGGCAGATTTTTGCAGACTGCCGGTAAAGGTTCCTAAGGAGACTGAGCTCTCGGGCATGGGGGCAGCCTTTATGGCAGCGATCGCGCAGGGCATTTACTCTGAGGATATTTTGAAAAATGAAGCCGTGTCTAAGACTTTCTCCCCCTTGATGGATGAAAAGGTATGTGAGGACACGCTTGCAGGATGGCATAAGGCAGTAAAGGCTGCTATTGCCTATGGAGTGTAATAACTAGTTTCTTAAAATTGGTGCTTCGTAATGAAGTTCGGCGCAGAATGTAATATGTCTGCGCCGCTTTTTGACTATAGAGGACAATAAATATGGCCGTCAATTACCTAAGTGAGATCCTAAAGATACTTCACCGCAAGCCTTGTTCTCAGGCAGAGCTTTGTCAAAAGCTGTCATTGTCAAAATCTCATATCCATTCTTTAGTTGCAAATCTTATTACGCCTGGCTTAATAGAGAAGGTCGATCAGACCGAGTACAACCAAGAGCAGGGCAGACCTAGGCAAAATTTAGCTATCACCCATAATCTTCATTACTGCTCAGTGTTAATCGTGCATCATTGTTGGGAGTTTAAGGCTTATCTTCTAGCCTATGGCGTGGTTGAGGAGATAGCATCCAAGGATCTTTTGCAGGTAGATAGCGTCGAGCTTTTTATAAAAGAGGTAGGCAAGGTAATAGATGAGTTTGTTAAGCTCTATTTGCCAGAGCGCGAGGCTATCAAAGCAATAACTATTGCAACGCAGGCCACCATTGAGCAGGGATGCTCTGGCATGATGTATCGCAATAACCTTTTAAAGGATGAAAATGTTCCTTTAGCAAAACTCATGTTTGAGTCCTTAGGCATTAAGACCTATGTCTATAATTATGCTTATGGGCATATGCTGACGCTTTTGCATGCGCCCTCCTTAAATACCGATAACGCTATGGTATTAAGCTGTGGCGAGGGATCGGTTGCCTTAGGCGTGTTTCTTGATAATAAGATGATCCTTGGGCGCAATAATTCCTTTCCTGAATGCTCCCATTTGCCTTTTAAATATGGCTTTGAGCATTCATTAGGACTCTTTGGCGCGCATACTCAGGATGCTTTAATGTTTGCAATCTGCGCCATCGCACCTATCTATAATATCGACCATGTAATAGTTGCCGGCTCGTGTTTTGATGAGCATTTAGACATAATATATAAGGTACAGCAGGAGCTTAGAAAGCAAGCAGATCCGCTCTTGCATAATCTCATAATTGAGTACCGCGGATTAGAGATAGAGCAGCATTTAAATGAGCTTATCTACCTTAGCTTTGATGCGGTAGTGGATGTTTTAGATCCTAAGATTGAAAAGCGCTCGCTCTCTGATCTGGTTAAGAGTTATCAAGGTTTTTAAGGATATAGGTGCTCGCTAAAAGCTTATTAGGAAAAAAATGGGCTATTACTTAAATCCTGCTAATGATGATCTTGCTAAGATCTTAAAAAACAAGATCTATGTAGATAAGTCTATGCTCATAGCTAAGCTTAATGAGCATATTGGCACGAGAAGCCGTTTTATTTGTATAAGTAGGCCAAGACGCTTTGGCAAGTCTACAGCTGTAAAAATGCTGGCAGCTTTTTATTCAAGGCTAAGTGATAGTAGATCCTTATTTTCTAATCTCAAGGTGGCATCGAGCAAGGACTACCACAAGCATCTTAATTGCTATAACACCATCGTGCTCAATATCTCAGATGAGATAAGCTATGCTTGCTGGGATGTAAAGCAGATGCTCAGCAATTTGAACCATCTGCTTATTGCTGATCTCAAGCGTGAATATCCTCATCTAGATGCGTATGCGACCCAAAGATTGGATCTCATCTTTGACGAAATTTACCGCAAAACAGGCATTGGTTTTGTTTTTATCATCGACGAGTGGGATTGTATTTTACGTGAGCGGATGGACGATAAGCAGGGCTTTGAGGACTATCTAGCCTGGCTTAGCTCCATTTTTGAGGACAAGCCTTATGTAGCGCTTGCCTATATGACAGGGATTTTGCCTATTAAGAAAAATGGCAGGGAAAGTGCACTAAGCATGTTTCGTGAATACAGCATGATAGATCCTTACATCTATGCTCCATTTATAGGCTTTACCGAAGATGAAGTGAAAGCGCTTTGTGACAAATATAAGCTTGAGTTCTCGCAAATAAAGCGCTGGTATGATGGCTATTTCTTTGAAAGCGAGCCTCATATCTATAATCCATATTCAGTAAGTAATGCATTAGAGGAGCATAGGTTTAGATGTTGGTGGAACCAATCAGGATCCCCTACAAGCTTGCGCCGCTATATCACTATGAATTTTGATGGTCTCAAGGACTCAATCATCAAGCTCATCACAGGAGACTGGGTCGAGGTTGATGTGTCTGGCTTTCAAAATGACCTATACTCCTTGGCATGCAAGGATGATGTTTTATCCTTGCTCATCCATTTAGGCTATCTTGCGCAAAAAGTGAGTGATGCTACTAAAGATGAGGATAGGGTATTAGTTCATATTCCAAATTTTGAGATATGGCGTGTCTTTGTCAATGCGCTTAAAAATAGCCGTGAGTATAGTAATGAATATGCAGAAATATCAGCGCGAGGTGCTATTAATAGGGATTAGCTTCTCACCGCAAAGTAAGCATCAGCTTGCCTAAAAATGTGATATTAATCACGTGCTATTTTTGACTTAGTTCGCTCAAAAATATAAGTGATCCTCCTTCAAAAATCTTTACAAGTAAAATCTTATCCTAAGAGCATCAAAACATAATTTTGCTTATTTGAGGATCAAATAAATGACAAAAGCTACCAACGAAAAACTCTCCTTTCGCGAGAAATTTTGTTATGGCCTAGGTGATGCCTCCATGAATATCTTCATGGGCTTTACCATGATGTTCCTAACCATCTTCTACACCGACGTCTTCAAGCTAAATCCTGCCATTATGGGAACCTTATTCTTAGCGGTACGCTTTATCGATGCTATCTCTGATCCTTTGTGTGGCATGATCTCCGATAGAACTAAATCTAAGCTTGGTCGTTACCGCCCGTGGATCCTATTTGCAGCAGTGCCATATGGAGCCTCATGCGCCGCGGTATTTTTCAGTCCTGACTTATCAGAGACTGGACGTGTGATTTATGCCTATGCTACCTATATTTTCCTCACCTTGTCAGTCACCTGCGTGATGGTACCTTATGTATCTTTGCTAGGAGCTATCTCTGATGACTCTCAAGAGCGCATTTCCATCAATACCATTCGCTTCCCCTTAAATAAGATCGCCTACATCGTCTGCTCCTTGTTCGTGCCAGGCTTAATTGCCTTGTTCGACAACGAAATTTTAGGCTATCGCTATGTGATGTCCGGTATTGGCTTTTGCTGCGTGGTCATGGTGCTCTTGTGCTACTTCAATACCAAGGAGCGTGTGAATACCCCAATTGACAACTCCATTACCTTCTTTGAGCAAATAAAGCTCATGTTCAAAAACGAGCAGGCCCTCATCATGTTTGCAGGGCAGCTCTTGGTAATGATCGTTAATACCTTAAAGTTTGGTGCGGCTGCTTACTTTGTAAAGTATGTGATCGTAGGTGGCAATGATATTCTGGCAACAATGCTTACTGCAGGCTCCGTAGCAGGCATCATCGCTCCCTTTATCGCTAACTATATCCTAAAGAACCGCCTCATGAAGAGATCCTCCTTCCTCATGTGGTCACAGTTTATCGCTGGTATCTTCATGGTGATCTTAGGAGTGATTGCAACTGACAGTGTGGTAGTTAATGTCGCGCTCTTCTTCCTATCTTTACTTGCAGGTGAGTTGGTAGGTATTTTGATTTGGGCCTCAGTTGCTGACTGCTCTGACTATCAATACTATCGCGATCATGTACGTATCAACGGCATCTTGTCAGGCGGAATGCTCTTTGCAACCAAATTAGGTTTGGCTCTAGGTGGTGCGCTCTTAGGCTATATCCTAGCCTTCTATGATTACAATCCTGATCAGGCAGCAACAGTGGTAACTGATGATCAAAAGTTCTGCTTCTTTCTACTCTTTGCAATTTTGCCGGCGATTTTCTCCTTTGTAGCAGGACTGGTGTTTAAGTTCTACAAGCTTGAGGCTGACGTCTGCGATAAATACAAGGCTTTAAACGCAGATTTGGCAAATAAATAAGGGGAGGATAAAGATCATGAAGTTACATACTGAGCATAAAAAGATAGTTGATGAGCAGGGCAAGCTCTTTTTCTATACCGCAGATACTGCTTGGGAATTATTTCACAAGCTAAGCTTTGATGAGGCCAAATTCTTCATCGATAACCGCGCCAAAAAGGGCTTTAATGTCATTCAAGCAGTGGCAGTTGCTGAGCTTGATGGCTTGCATACTCCAACTAAAGAGGGCAAGCTACTACCCTTTGATGATCTTGAGCACCTAGATATAAATGATGCTTATTTCTCTTATGTAAGAAAGGTAATTGAATATGCCAACTCTAAGGGTATTTTCATAGCCTTAGTTCCCATGTGGGGGTCCTATTTTGTTGCCAATACTGAGTGGGGTGGCAAGGTTGCACCAGTCTTTGATGCAATAAAGGCTTATAAATTCCTAAAATATCTTGCATCCAAACTCAAGGGGACCGATCTTATCTGGATCTTAGGTGGTGATAGGCCTTATTTAACTGCGAAATCTCGTGCCGTAATTGAGAATATGGCTAAGGCTATACGTGAGGAGGTAGGACACGATCAGCTCATTACCGCGCACACTCAAGGCGGCAGATCCATTCACGATATGCTAAAGCCTTATGATTACTTAGATTTTCTTACCTGGCAGTCTGGGCATATGGGAGAGTGTTATCCCTCATGGCGTAATACCAAGGAGGATTTTGCAAGACAGGAGCTGCCTGTGCTAGATGCCGAGCCTTGCTATGAATCTCATCCCATTATGAATGAGTATGCCTTCACGCGTATGGATTGTGGCTCAAGATTTACTGACTATCATGTAAGACGCAGTGCTTATTGGTCAGTATTTGCCGGCGGCTGTGGTATTACCTATGGCTGCTATGGAATATGGCAGATGAGACAGCCTGAGGATGATAATAAGGTGATCCCAGAGAGTGCCGCCTCTGCCTATAAAAATGACACCATTCCTTATTGGTATGATTCTGTAGATTTCCCAGGCTCTCAGCAGATGGGTTACTTGCGTCGCTTTTATGAATCTCTGCCTAATAGCACCACCATTTTCCCTGATGATTCCTTAATTATCTCTGATAATTCAACACTTGAGGGACATATGGAGGCTTTAACTAATAAAGCGCATGACTTTATTGCAGTCTATGTGCCAAAGCACACTCATTTGTGTGTGGATATTACCTCCTTTGATGGCAGGGGCTTTGATATCTATTGGTATGATCCTAGATATAACGTTAAAAATTTCCTTTCCTCTAGTAGCTCTGAGACTAAGTTTTTAAACATCACCTCGCCATTATCTGACAATGATTTTGTGCTCTTATTGATGAAGCATTAAATTAATGAGTATTAAAAACTTCCTGTAATCACTCCTTGTTGCCCTGCTTTTGCGGGGCTTTTTTAATCTCTGGTTTTCATTTTTAAGGGCGAAAAATTTTCAAATGAAACAAAGATCGTGATCCTATTTGCAAAATTGCTCTTTATTAACATTTCAAAATTGAGAGTGATCCTTAAAAAAACTATGATGCTCATTAGATACATAAGAGCTCTATATCTAGATGTATCTATTCTTTGCATCTTCGTCGCTATTTCCGTCCTCAGGCGGTAAGGAACATGACATGGATCCTGCAATCGTCACCTTAGCCATATTAGGCGTGGTCGCTTTTCTTTTCATCACCGAAATCATTCCTATGGCAGTTACCGCCTTGTGTGCAACGGTGTGCCTAGGTCTTTTTGGAGTGCTTGAGCCAAAAGAGGTCTTCTCTGGATTTTCAAATTCAACGGTGGTGCTCTTTGGTGGTATGTTCGTCGTAGGCGCGGCCATGATGGACACCGGCCTTGCGCAAACTATTGGCAAGTTTGTAGTAAAAAAGGTAGGTATGCGTGAGCGTCCATTGATGATAGCCTTGATGCTGGTGACTATCTTTATGTCAGCCTTTGCCTCAAATACCGGATCTGTTGCCTGCCTCATGCCCATGGTGATAGGTATATGCGTGTCGGCAAAGCTCCCCTCTGCACCTCTTTTAATGGCCCTTGCGGTGGCGGCTAATACCGGCTGTAACCTTACCATGGTAGGCACTCCACCTAATATGCTTGCAAATGCCGCCTTGGAAAATGCAGGCTTTGAATCCTTTGGCTTCTTTGAATTTTCAATTGTGGGCGGACCTTTGTGTATTGCCGCGATGATCTATACCGTATTAATTGCCCCTAAGATTTTGCCAAATGATCAGGCAAAGATGATGGGGGTTGCCGATATGGAGGTAGCAGAGGGCAATATCAGAGGACAAATACAATCACTAATTATTCTTGCTATAGTTGTTGCAGGACTAATTATTGGAATTCCTGGAGTCTCGCCTTCAATGATGGCCATGATTGGTGCGCTTTTATGTGTGCTTACTAAAACCATCACCGAAAAACAGGCCTTTGATGGTATTGATTGGGTAACTATATTCTTATTCTCAGGTATGCTCCCCTTGGCAACTGCGCTAGATAAAACGGGGGCGGGGCAAATGGTTGCAGACTTTGTAGTATCTAGCATGGGCGATACCCCCTCTGAAATGCTCATTATGGCAGTGCTGTTTTTGCTTGCCTGCGGCTTAACTCAGTTTATGCCTAATACCGCAACTGCAGCTTTGCTAATTCCTATCGGTCTTTCAATTTCAAAAAGCTTAGGCGTATCTCCTTTGGCAACCACCATGGCCATTACCATCGCGGCCTCATCCTCCTTTGCAACCCCTGTTGCCACACCGCCTAATACCTTGATCTTAGGACCATCTAACATGCACTTTAAGCATTATGTGATCTTTGGATTGCCTCTTTGCTTAATCTCCTTTGTAGTGTGCGTCGTCATTATTCCAATGGCTTGGCCCTTCCGTTAAAAAAAATGTGAGTTTAGCCCTGCTCTATTGTTTTTTAAAGAAATTTTGTCAGGGCTTTTGTTATACTTTCACTAATATTTTTTGAGAGCTTTCATAAGGACATACAGCATGATCTCTCTTTCAGTACTTCAAAAACTCGATCCTGAATTATTTGCTTTCTTTGAAAAGGAGATGGAGCATCAGCATTCCTCGCTATCCTTCATCCCCGATGAGAATTCAACCACTCCTCTGTGCGCCGCCATCATGGGCAACGTGCTTGTCAATTCTGTAGGTAAGGTTTCATATTCGCGTGCAGAAGGTCTTGAGGCCTTAACTGCTGATCGTATCTGTCGTTTGTTTGGCGCCGAGCATGCCAATATTCGTACTTTAAATATTGAAGCTGCCTCCCGCGTAGTGTTTCAGGCTCTAACCAAGCGTGGCGATGTGGTCATGTCCTTAGATCTGCGCAAAAAGGAGCACTGCAATTCAGAAAATTTAGTTTTCCGCTTTGTAAACTTTGGAGTGGATCCGCAAAAGCAGGAGCTCAATTACGACGATATTGAGAGGACTGCTCAAGAGTGCAAGCCGCATTTAATTATTCTCTCTCCGGTAAACTACCCTCAGGCTATAGATTATGAACGTCTTGCCAAGATCGCTAAGGATGTAGACGCGCTTTTATGGTGTGATATTTCCCAGACTGCAGGCTTGATTGCTGCAGGTCGTCTCTCATCACCTGTGCCTTATGCAGATGTAGTGACTTTTACCGTACATGGCGCTATGCAGGGCCCGCAGTGCTCAGTGATTTTATCTAAAGATGAATTAGGTGGTGCCATTGATAGAGCAGTGATGACCTCAGGTCACATTGGTCTATTAACCGCGCAACTATCAGCTCTTTCTGCGCGCGTACATGAAATGGGTACTGATTTATATAAAGATTACTCTGATGCGGTAATTGAAAATGCTAAGGCCTTAGAGCAGGGACTGCGTGAGGGTGGCATGACTATTATCGGTCCTGGCACGCAATCGCACTTTGTGATGATCGATATGAAGAATACTGCCGTATCTGCCCGTGGCGCGCAGGAGTTGCTTGCAGATTGCAATGTAGGCGTACGCTATGCAACCGTGTATACCTCAAATCCGCAGGTAAAATTTGATTCAGTGCGCTTCTCCGTACTATCTGCAACCACTCGCGGATTAAAGCCTAAGGATTTACAAAAGGCAGGAATTGCCATTGCCCATTATCTAAAAAATCCTGATGAGGAGCATGCTAAGGCCTTGTGCTCAACTATTGCCTCCTTAACCTGCACCTTACCCTTCTTCGCTAAAAAATGGCTACCTGAGGGAGTTAAGAATGAAACTCCTTTCTTTGATAAGGAGCATGGACAGGCTTGATTGACAAGGCTTTTTTAGAGGCTGATAGATTCTCGGTGGCGCCCATGGTGGACGTCACCAATTCAGCATTTAGGCGCGCGGCGAGGCTTTATACCTCCCGCGCAATGCTTTATACCGAGATGATTGCCGCTGATGCCATCACTCACGGTAAGTTGCGTCTTTTAGATTTCACTGACATCGAAGCTCCGATAACTCTGCAATTAGGCGGATCTCAACCTAAGGCTTTGGCGTATGCGGCCAAATGCGGCGAGGATGCTGGCTATAATGTCATCAATTTAAATGCCGGCTGTCCCTCAGATAAGGTGCAATCAGGCGCCTTTGGCGCCATTATGATGAAGGATCCAAAGCATATAGCAGAATGTTTCCGAGCAATGCAGGAGGCGGTATCAATTCCGGTAACCGTAAAAACACGTATTGGAGTTGATGATCTAGATAGCGTTGATTTTACCCATGAGCTTATTGGCACTATTTATGAGGCAGGCTGCAGGCATATCATTGTGCATGCACGAAAATGCTGGTTAAATGGCTTATCGCCTAAAGAAAACCGCACGGTCCCACCCTTAGATTATGAACGCGTATGGAATTTAAAGAGTATTTTTCCTGATCTCTTTATCACAATAAATGGTGGTATTGTGACTATCAAGGATTGCTTGATGCATCTTAAGCATGTCGATGGCGTGATGCTTGGTAGGGCTTGTGTGGATGATCCTTATATCATGGCTTATGTTGATAAGGAGATCTTCGGAGAAAACATTGCCATTCAAACTCGTGAGAATATCTTTGATAAGGCCTGCGCGCTTTGCTCTCAATATGAAAGTGAGGGCAATAAATTTAGGCATATGGGACAGCACTTTTTAAATCTTTTTAATACTGTGCCACTATCTCGTCGCTATCGTCGTTATTTGTCAGAGAATTTGGGCAAGGAGCATGGCTGTGAGGTTTTAAAACAGGCCTATGCGCAGATGATTTCTTCCGATCCTGCATAATATAGACAAGTAACAATGCAATAGATGAATGCTTGGAGTAAATATGGAGCTTTCATTAAAATCAACCTTTACCTTAAATAATGGCGTCAAAATGCCTGTTTTAGGCTTAGGCGTTTTTCATTGTCCTCAAGGTGAGGTCACGGTCAATGCCGTAAAGTCAGCTTTAGAGTGTGGCTATCGCATGATAGATACCGCGCGCGTGTACTCAAATGAAAAAAGCGTAGGCGAGGGCATAAAAGCCTCAGGCGTTAGCCGTGAGGATATTTTTGTTACCACCAAGCTTTGGAAGACTGATTATCACGATCCGCGTACGGGCCTTAAGAATTCTCTTATGCGTCTTGGGCTTGATCATGTCGATCTCTTCTTACTGCACTGGCCCTTTGCAGGCTTTGGTGATGCCTATGTAGTGCTTGAGGAGCTACAGCGCGAGGGCTTATGCCGTGCAATTGGAGTTTCTAATTTTAAAATTCATCACCTAGAGACTTTATTAAAAGGTGGTTGCTCGGTGCCGCAGGTAAATCAGATGGAGATCCATCCTGGCAATACTGAGGAGAGCCTTACTAATTGGTGCCGTGAAAAGAATATCTTAATGGAGGCATATTCTCCATTGGGCGGTGAGGGTCGTTTATTGATAGACGATCCTAGATTAGTAGGCATGTGTGAGTACTACCACAAAAAGCCTGCACAGATCATTTTGCGCTGGGATCTACAGCGTGGCATTGCAGTGATCCCTAAATCCATTAGAGCAGAGCGCATTAAGGAAAATAGCGAGCTCTTTGACTTTGAACTATCTCAAGGTGATTTAGCAACTATCTCGGATATGAATAGCGATGATAGACGCAATTATGATCCTGATAAGATAGATGAAAGACCTGCCTGGATGGAACCTAAGCTTACGGATTAAAGCTATGGCAAACAAATAGTTAGCAAAAAATGGGGCGCAAAATTTAAAAATTTGAGCCCCGTTTTTATGATAGCCAAGATGTTTATGCTTAAGGCTTAATAAAGTCTGATAGTACCTTGCCACCTTTTACCTGAATTGCGGTCATGCCAGCGTTTTTAATACCCTGAAGGCCTACGTTAGTATCCTCAAAGACTACGCAGTCACAAGGCTTAACTCCAATGCGCTCGGCGGCAATTAAATAGGTATCAGGAGCAGGCTTACAGTTTTTTACCTGATCAGAGCTTACGATAGCTCCCACCATAGGTAAAAGGCCGTGACGTTTTAAGAGCTCCTTAGTTTCAGGAAGCTGAGAGCCAGTGGCTACGGCAATCTTTAAGCCCTTTTCATATCCTTCCTTAAGATAACGGGCAATGCCCTCAAAAAGAGGTACATCCTGCATGTATTTTTCAATATAAAGCTGAGTTTTACGCTTGGCAGTAGCCTCAGGATCGATATCGTCTCTGGCAGCAGCCTCACACATCATGGCGCAGATCTTTGATGATTTGATGCCACCTACGCTTAGGATGTATTCATAGGTCATGGCAGGCATATTTAAGGATGCCAAAATCTCATTCCATGCCTTTAAATGATAGGGCTCAGAGTCTATTAGCGTACCGTCTAAATCAAAGATTAGGGCCTTGAAGTTATTAAATACGTCGTGATCATTAATCATTTTTTGAGATAATCCTTGCTTCACGTTCAAGCTCTTTTATAAGCTCAGGGGAAATATTATCTGGGGTATCATCAAGCCAGTTATGCGGATCAAGGCTTTGTAACTTACCATCCTGATCGCGCAGTACGACACGGGAGAGTTGGGCATTTAAAATCAAGCGCTCACACATGGCACAGGGCCTGTTTTGTACGGAGGCCTCTCCGGTTTTGGCATCGGTTCCTGCAAGATATAAGGTGCCACCTACAATATCTAAGGGATTGCCGTTGATGATGGCATTAGCCTCGGCGTGTACTGACCTACAAAGCTCATAATGAGTGCCTGGGCGAATTTTTAATTTATCTCTTAGGCAGACACCAATGTCGGTGCAATTTTGCCTACAGCGCGGGGCACCATTGTAGCCTGTAGATACGATGCGGCCGTCTTTGGATACTATTACTGCTCCATAGCGACGACGCAGACAGGTAGAGCGCATGGAAACTGCTTGGGCTATTTCCATAAAGGACTCATCTTTGGTTGGTCTATTATAATTTTGATCCATGAAGTGCTCTAAATTAGTGGGGAGAAATTTTGACAGAGTATAGCGCGGAGTAGCCTAATTTTGCCTGAGCACTTATAAAAGAGCGACGATTTTTGCGAAAATCAGCCTAATTTGTGCAAAGCACTTGGAGTTTTGATATAATTGCGCGCGCTGTTTGGAAGGTCGCGTCTGAACAGAATGTTATAAATTTTAAAGAGAAAAATATCATGGCAATTGAATTAAATGCAACTATCCGTACTGACTTAGGGAAAGGTGCGAGCCGCCGCCTTCGTCGTGCAGAACAGGTTCCTGCTGTTATCACTGGTGGCAAAGAGCCTGCAATCTCCATCACCTTAGACGCTAAGAAGGTTATCTTGGCAGCTCTTAAGGATGAGTTCTATTCTGAGACTGTGATCGTTTTAGACGGTCAGTCCATCAAGGTTAAGCCTGTTGAAATTCAGCGCCACCCTGTTAATGAAGCTATCATTCACGTTGATTTTCTCCGTATCTAATCGATAGCAAAAATTTTTTTAAGGCCGTCAATATGACGGCTTTTTTCATTTTTAAGCCATATAGCGCTTGCATCATCTCCAATCGTCCTAATC
>CAVHVI010000019.1:0-21733 GCA_963639245.1 Bacteroidaceae bacterium | reverse complement strand
GGGTATTGGTGCTACCACACAGATGTTTTGCGCAATATTGGCAATAAGTCTCTTAGGCGCACTCTTTTATATAGCAATTTACCTTTTAGAGTATTGGCTGTGCCCTTGGAGTATGAAGAAAACTAAATAGTTCATTTTCTAAGATTTTACTTTAGATAATTGCGATATACTTGCCTTTTCGCAACATTTCACTTTAATAAATTTATATCGGAATGAACGTCAGAAAGTCGCCCCTCCATTCCGATATTCACTTTTTCTAAGAAAATCCCTCTATAAATCCTGCATTTTCCTGATCGGCTCTTCTTTCAAGAACAGACATATCGCTTGCATAAGCAAGTTGCATCATCTGCTAAAAATCTTAACAAGGCAATTTATAAAGATCTCAGCTCGTCACTTTTTGCTTATAATTCACCATTCAAAATAAGCATGGCTGTGGCTTGTGATAACATTTTTGCTAGCACTGACAGCACTAATTCTTGCGAATTCGATGCTTAATGGTTACCACTTTTTGCTAGCTTTTGAGATAAAAATCGATCAGAATGATAAAAAAAATCCTTAGTTTTCAATTACTAAGGATCCATTTAAGAATTGGTGGTGCTGGAAAAAGGAATCGAACCTTCGACCGCCTGGTTACGAATCAGGTGCTCTACCTACTGAGCTATTCCAGCACATAAGAAATCAACTGTGCTATTTTAGCAAAAACTTTAAGAGGATAACATGCCCTTTTACAATCGTATTGTACGATCATCGATTTTTTTAATTGCATGGTGGCTTATGGCCATGCATGGTTATGCGGTAATTCCTGAGGATCCTGCAAGAATTATTCTGCTTGTTATCGCGTCTATTGCCCTTATTTATCGAGGCTACACCATGCATAAGGATGGCAATAGGATCTCAGCTATGCTGACTATCTTCTATGGCTGTGCCTGTTATCTTTTTTATATAGAGGCCGCTTGGCTTTTAGAGCCTGATACAAAGATATGGTCCCAGGCCGTAGTCATCTACAATATCTTACGTTTTGCTTTAATGTTTCTAGTCTTTATTATCCTTATAAGAGACTGGATTAAATCCATCCGCATGGAATAGCGCACAATTTGCGTAATAACTTTTTGTTCTCTAAATATATTCTAGGTTTTGTTTGATTCAAACAAAACCTACCAATTCTATCTTTTTCTCAATGCAAAAATAACTCCCAAGAAGAAATGGCTTGGCTATTTTCTTTCCATCATTTCTAACAACATCTAGGAGTTATTTATGCATAAGAATATCAAGCTGAGTGCACTGGCCTCGGCGCTACTGCTCGTTACGCAGGCGCATGGATCTGAGCTTCCGGTATTACAAGGAGCCGCCCCATCTGGAGTTTATGTAGCATCTGATGATCTTGCGATGATGATCATGTCCTCCAAGCAAAACAATGTGCTCAAGTGGAAAAGCTTTAATGTCTCTGAAGATGCGATGGTTAACTTTGATAGTCATAACTATCTTAATCTTGTAACAGGAGGATCTCCATCATTAATCAATGGAACTGTTCTTGGATATGGAAATATCTATATCGTCAACCCTGCAGGCATTACTACTGGCATCAACTCATCAATTGAAGCCAAAAAGCTAGGCCTAATCACCGGCAAGCTAAATGACGATCTGATCACTTCCTTTGAGGAGAATGGTACTCTCAACGCAGAAAACATAGCCGGCATGGGTCGGGTAAACCTGCTAGGTGAGATAAAGACCGAGAATCTGCAGATCGACGCGGGGCAAATAGTGATCCGCGATGTTGCCAATCTAAAAACAGTCACCGGCGATGTACTCCACAATCGTCAAGCCGAGCGCGTAAGGCTTAAAAGCTCAGTAAAGCGTGTCGATATTGGCGGAGTAAGCGCCCAAGATCTCAAAACAAATTTTGGCTTTGAGGGTGAGCAATACTATACCCACGAGGGGCAAACTCCTATCTCAAATAAAGAAGAGTTCCTCGCAATTGCCAACAATGGCCGTTATTTTTTAACCAACGATATCGATTTAGGAGAAATATCCTCCTCCATACTTCCCTCCTTTAACGGACAACTCGACGGTGCCATGTCCAAGCTAAGCTTCAAGGAGGCAAGCAGCGCACAGACCTTCCAAGGACTCTTTGGTGCCATAGATGATGCTACCTTAAATAACCTCTTTTTAAAAACCAGCTTGAATATCCCTGAAAGCCTAGGGATAAAGAAAGGCGCGCTTGCTGGCACCATCTCCAATGCAAATTTAGAAAATCTCCAAATTGAGAACAGCTTAGAGGGGAGTGTTGCAGGCTCAGCAGCCTTCACCTTAGGAGGACTTACAGGTGAGATGAGCGGTAGCAACAATCTTACTAACGTCATTGTAAGCAACAAAGCTAATCTTGAGAATGGCGAGCTACTATTTGGCGCCAGCGGCATCACCTTTGGCACTCTTGCAGGCTTAAATCTTGGGGTTATTAATAGCTCAGGTCTTGTAGGCGGAATTTTAAATGGCATTGAGGTGCCAGAAAATGCAACGCTTAAACAAATAGGTCTTGGCACTGATTTAGATTTGGAGCTTAAAGAGAGCCTAAGCGCCTTAGCAGAGAGTGATAGGGATAACTACATCGTGTCTCAAGATGACAGCGATGAAAACATTACCGCCATCAGCGACAAACGCTTTTATGATCCCTTCTTTACCGAAAACTTTAGCCTTGATACTGATGAGCAGGATCCTGACTATAAGAGCCTTGCCTCAAACAATGCCTTTAAACTTGCAAACTTTGTCGATACTGAGCTTAATTCTGCTGAATGCGCCACCGGCAAATTTATCTACAAGCTTGTGGATAAGGGCAATAGTCGTGGCTATTACTTTGTAAATACTAAAGAGGATGGCAGCACTCAATTAGCAAGCACAGGTCGCGGCATCATCACTACCACAGCCTATCAAGGAGAGCCAGAACCCGAGCCTACTCCAGAGCCATCACCTGATCCTGAGGTTACTCCTGATCCCGATCCTACACCGGAGCCCACCCCCGATCCTGAGGTTACCCCAGATCCCGCTCCTACCCCAGAGCCTACCCCCGATCCTGAGGTTACTCCTGATCCCGATCCTACTCCGGAGCCTACCCCCGATCCTGAGGTAACGCCTGATCCCGATCCTACTCCAGAGCCTACCCCCGATCCTGAGGTAACGCCTGATCCCGATCCTACTCCAGAGCCAACTCCCGATCCTGAGGTTACTCCTGATCCCGATCCTACCCCAGAGCCTACCCCCGATCCTGAAGTTACACCTGATCCTGAACCAACTCCTGAGCCCACACCAGAACCTGAGGTAACCCCTGATCCCGAACCAACTCCAGAGCCTACGCCTGAACCTGAAGTCACTCCCGATCCCGAACCTACACCTGAGCCTGAAGTAACCCCTGTGCCTACTCCCGAATCATCACCATCACCCGAGGTACTTCCTAACCAGAATACCGACAGCTCTCAAAAGAGTGATAAAAAGGATAGCGCCTCGACACCTGACTACCAAAGTGCCAAGGATGCCAAGCATATGGCGACAAGGAAAAATACCCCTGACCCAAGTGAGCTTTTACTAAAAACTCCGCACCTAAGTCAGGATACTCAAAATGAAACTGATGGCATTGTACAAAGGATCTTTGCAGCTCTCATGGCGCCCTTTAAGCCAAAATGTGATCCTCAGGATCCAAAGTGCAATGTAAAGCAAAACTCCTAAATTGTCCTAGCTTTATCAGATGCCGCCTTGAGGGTATCGTTTTGATGCTGGCGGCATTTGGGTACTATCAGAGTGCTTATCAAAGTAATACTTCTTATTATCAAACACACCCTCATCTGAGGTTGAAAGTCCACCCTCGTTATAGACCGAGCCACGATTTACACAGCGCGCCGCCCCGGCGATCTCAAAAAGTCCTAAGTCAAAGATCTTAAAGCCATTGCGATTTTCAAAGGTTGCATGCTCCTGCATGCTAAAAAGCCCCTTTAGTGTAACCACATGCTGATTAGAAAGCGAGGCTCCTCCTTGCATAGAAAGACTCCCACCATGCGCAATATCCACTATGCCGTAATTTACAAAGGAGGCGGTATCCTGAAAATTAAGCTCTCCTTCAAGATTGATATTGCGCCTGTTGGAAAGCTGCGTGCTACCTCCTAAGGATAAAACACTACCCTTATTAAGATTTAAGCGTCCAAAATTAGCTAGCACCGCATTTTTAGAGCTTAAGATCCTCGTACCACCGCTTAAATTAAAGGTGCCCTTATTCTCAAGCGCTCCGCCCTTCATCACTATCAAGGCGTTATCAACAATCGTAGTGCTCGAGAGCTCAAGCTTGGAATTATCCGTAAGCGAAATTAATGATTGTGGATAAAGCTGCAAGGGCCCTATGGATTTAAAGGTGGCAGATTTTTGCATGACTATCTGCGCATCCTCCTTAACATGCACCTCACCTTGATTGATAAGGGAGCTCATAAGCTCTAAATTTAGTATGCTCTGCTTTTCAAGACTTAAGATCCCCCGTACAGTCAGGCTACCGCCACGCTTGATGCTAAAGCTTTCCTGAGGCGCAACCTCCACTCGACTGCCGTTTTTTATCAGCAAGCTTCCTGCAATTGCAAGCTTTGATGGCAATACCATATCCTTTTGTAGCTCATAGCATTTTCCACGCTCAATATTAAGCGGAAGCTTAGCTACGTCATCTATAGCACTACAGCTTGTAGCAGGGGCAGCCCATAGCTGTGGGATATTTAAAAAAGCTAGCGCAATTACCCACAGGGACTTTTTAAGCGTACCTATTCTTAAAGTTAAAGATTTCAATTTTTAACCCTTAAACTAGCCCTTACCCTGACAGCCAGGACCGCTTAGCTTGCTAAAGCCATCTGGACGGCGCTCAACTACGATCTTGGCACTGATGCTATCTCGTAGCTGCTCTATATGCGAGATGATACCGATGAGACCTGAGTGTCTTGAATTTAGCTGTACCAAGGCATTTAGAGCAGTGTCTAAGGACTTGGGATCTAAGGTACCAAAGCCCTCATCTAAAAAGAGTGTTTCAATACTATGACGGCCATGAGCCATATGTGAGATCGCCAAAGCAAGAGCTAGACTTATGATAAAGCTCTCACCACCTGAAAGATTTTCAACTCCGCGGGAGTGACCATCATGCCAGGTATCGATTACGTTAAAGTGCAAAGGCTCCTTAGGATCGGTGCTTTGCGTAAGTATATAGCGCTCATTGAAGATCTTAAGCTCAGCATTAGCCTCAGCTATCAAGGCTTTAAGAGTTAGCTCTTGGGCAAACATCTTAAACTTGTCGCCACTTGCCGATCCTGCCATCTCATTTAAGGCTCGCCAACGACTACAGCACTTATCCTGAAGCTCTCTTTGCACAAGCTTCTCATTTTTTTGCGCACGGCGCTTGTCATCATCACTTAGTGCTTGCGCAAGGGAGCCATTGCGCTTTAATACCTGCTTGTGATCCTCTTCCTTTTGCGAAAGTGCAAGCTCTAACGCCTTTTCATCAATATCCTTAGGAACCTGTGGCTCAAGCTCTGATAACTGTTTGCTATTTTGCTCAAGTAAGGTATCAAGGGAGCTACGTCTATTATTAAGATCTTTGGCTTTATCTGCTAAATCCTTGCGCGCACTCTCCTCCATAAGATGAGACTTAAACTCAGCTTCATCTTTAAGCTCCAAATGCTCAAGATCCTGCTTAAAGCTAAGCTCCTTGCCCTCAAGATCTTCCTTGAGTTTCTTAATACTCTGAGTATTCTCATCAATTGCAGAATTTAAAGCAGCCAAATTATTTTGACTTTGATTAAATGCCTCTAAGGCCTTTTCATGTAAAGTTCTGGCCTTTTCAACCTTATCCTTTAAGGCCTTTTCAAATTGAGTAGCACTCTTATCACCAATAAGAGCCTTTAAGCTTGCTACTTCGTTCTGCTGCCTGCGCTCTAGTGCTTTATATTCCCCATCTAGTAGCTCTTGCTCATCTTGCTTTGCCTCAAGATCCTCATTAAGCTTTGTAAGCTCTGTCTCAAGCCTTGATATTTCATCCTTAACCCTTGCCTCATCCTGAGATAAAGCTTTAAAGCTCTCACAAAGCTTATTTAGCTCATCTAAAACATCCTGAGGAGTATTCTCAATGGCATCTTCAGTTGCAAAATCAAAGCTTGCGATCTTATTTGCAAGCTCCCCCTTAAGGCCTTGATAATCGTTTTGTGCAAAATTCCGCTCATCCTGCGCGCTCTTTACACTATCCTGAGTGTTTTGCGCCTCAAGCTCAAGCTTTGAGAGGGTGAGCTTTTCCTCAGAGACATTAGTTGCAAGCTGCATTTTTTTATCTGCAAGCTCAGCTAACGCACTCTTTTGCTCTTTTATAAGTTTTAACTTGTGCTGATGTGCAAGATTACCAGCTTTAACCTGAAGCTCAAGAGCCACGATTGCATCATAAAAGCCCTCGGCATCCTTTTCATTAAGCGTACGCTGCAGAATACTCATATCAAAGGAGAGGCTATCATCTAACTCCTGCAATAAGGAGAATTTATCCTGTAGCACACAGAGTGCATTTTTAAGCCTTGAGCATATATCCTGAAGTCTCTTATTAGCACTCTCAACATTAAGCGTCGATTCATCAAGCTTTCCTTGGGCCTTGGAAAACTTCTCTTTCTTTTTTAAAAGTGCACGCTGGGCATCATCAAATGTCTTAGAGGCAACCTCATACTTTTCCTTATACTCAGCCTCCTTTTTATCTAAAACAGGATCTTGAGGTAAAAGCGGATGCTCTCTTGAACCACAGCAAGGACAAGGCTCATTAGGCTTTAACTTCTTGCTTAAATAAAAGGCCTTTTGCAGATCATAAAGACTATCTAAGGCTATCTTGGCATTATTGGCACTATCCTCAAGCGCCTTTAAATTGCGCTCATCATTTGTTATCTCTTTGGCAAGCTTTTCCTGCTTTTTCTTATTTTTCTCAAGCTCAAGCTTTAATTTCTCATACTCTTCTTGCGAACTCTTTAATACATCCACATCATTTTCAAAATGATCAAATTCAGAGAGTAGCGCATTCTCAGAGAGCATGATCTTACCCATCTGCTCCTCATCTAAGGAGCCTAGATTTTGGTCAAGGTTAGCCTTAGCAAGTAGATATTGGGCATCTATCTTCTCAAGATCAGCAAGGCTCTTTTCATGAGCACTCTTGGCTTTTTTAGCCTTGCTATCAACACTCTTTAAAGCCTTTTGCACCTTTTCAAGGGCCGCATTGCGATCAAGAAGCTGTTGTTTCTTTTGCTTAAGCTCACTAAACATGTGCGCAATAACAGAGATCTCAGCCTCTAAGCTCTGTGCATTAGGAATAGATGCAATGCGGTTTAAAATATCCTTCTGCGCTTTCTGCTTCTTCTTTAATAAATTCCCACTGCTTTGTTGCTTCTTTTTTAAAGTGGCAAAGGCATCTTGGGATTTTTTTAAAAGCTCCTGTTGCTTTTTAAGACTCTCATCTACTGCCGATAACTCTTTCTCATGATCGCGCGCCTTATCAATTATAGGAGCTGACTTTTCATCAAGCCCCTTAGCATCTAAAAGCGCCACGGCCTTTTCCTGCTCAAGCTTTTTATTAAGCTCTAGTGTATCCTGAGCCTTAGGCAAATCATCTTTTTCTAAATGCTCAAGCTTATCCTGAGTTTCTTTTAAGCTTTTTCTGCTGTGAGTTAATACTTCATATTGCCCCAAAAGAGGAGTTAGCTTTTCCTGAAGCTCTAGCTCCTTTAAATTAGGGGCAAAGGCTAGCTCCTCATTTTTAAGCGTCTCATGTTGCTGCTTTAAGGATAGTGCTTGCTCTTGAGCCTTTTTTAAAGCGGAGGCTTTTTGCAAAAGAGCCTGTCCTTGTTTTATCTCAGTCTCTAAGGCCTTTTCCTTATCAAGTCCTGCTTGCAGCTCCATTTTTGCTTGCAGTCGCTCTTCATTTCCTAAAAGCTGCATGGAATTGAGCTCAACATCCATTAGCTCGAGCTTTTTATCCTCATTTTTGGAGCGCTCAAAGATCTTTTTAGAGATATCGCTGTAGATATTGGTGCCGGTTATCTGCTCTAAAATGGCCGCTCTATCATTATCTGAGGCCTTAAGAAAACGCGCAAAATCACCCTGCGCTAGCATTACTGATTTTGAAAACTGCTCATAGCTCATGCCTATGATCTCTACAACCTTAGCTGCAAGATCCTTAGCATTTCCCGCAAAAAGCTCCTCTGATGGATAGTAGGAGAGTTCACGCACAGGCTTATCAAGCGTTGCCGGATGCCCCTTTCTTGGATTTTTATATCTTTGGGACCATTTACTGCGGTAGCATTTGCCATCTACACTGAAGATAACCTCACAGAAGCAATCCTTCTGCCCCTTGGTAATGGCACCATTTTCTCCGGCAGTAAGAGCACTTAAGCGCGGAGTACGCCCAAATAATGCAATACAGATAGCATCTAAAATAGTGGTCTTGCCAGATCCAGTGGCACCGGTGATGAGGAATAAGCCATCGGTATTTAAGCCCTCATGGGTAAAATCTATAGACCAATGTCCTTCAAGACTATTGATGTTTTTAAAGCTAAGCTTCTCAATTCTCATGGTTAAACTCCTGCCTCCTCATTAGTATCGCCCTCAAGATCCTGCAATATTTCATTTAGCATGGAGGTAAATTCATCACGTTGTTCACCCTCAATTCCTTGCTTATCCATGCGCAAGTTAAAGACATCCAAAACCTTAAGCTCATTCAATGCCGGTGCCTTTTCACTAAAGCCACACTCCTTAAGCATCGAGGCACGACGCACCTCATCTTTAACATGCAATACCTTAAGGCTATGCTCACCATAGGTTTTTTCATCAATAAAGGATTGAAGCTTGTCCTCAAGATCGGATATGAGCTCAGTGCCTTTGTAGATCACCGAACACCAGCAATCGCTGTAGCGCTCCTTTAAAGATAGGAGCTTGGCCTTTATTTCATCTAGGCTCTCCCCACTTAGCTCACAGATTTTCCTAATAGTAGGCACTTGTACGGTGGTAATTTGGTTGTTATTCCCAGTATCTAGCACCACGAGCTCTTTTTCCTGCTCCCTTTCACTAAAGGACATGGGCAGAGGTGAGCCGCTATAGCGTATATACTCATTACCATCTATAAGCTGAGGTCTATGGATATGTCCTAGAGCAGTATAGGTAAAGTCCTTAGAGAAAATTTGACTGTTGATCTCACCTAAATTTCCTATAACTAAGGATCCCTCACCATCACTCATCTGTGAGCCTGAAACAAAAAGATGGCCCATGCAGATAACCGGTAGCTCTCCATATTCTTGGCACTTTTTAAAAGCTTTTTCACTTACTGCCTGATAATGCTTATGGATGCCCTCGCGTACGGCCTGATCGCGCTCTTTATAATCCTCGCCCCACACACCACTGCGTACATCCCTATCTCTTAAAAATGGTATAGCGCAGACTATAGCCTCAGGGATCTCATCCTTGTTTTTAAGTACTATTACCTCATCATCTATCTTACCTGTAGCTCCTCCTACTATATAAATCCCCAAAAGACCTGCAAGACTTGAGGGGGCGTCAAGCAGAGGCGCTGAATCGTGGTTGCCACCGGTGATGACTATATTTGTGCAGGAGGTTTTACGCACTAGCTTTGATAAGAAGGTGTAATAGAGCTTTTTAGCGGCATTTGATGGCATGGAGGTATCAAAGACGTCACCTGCGATCAAGATAGTATCAATTCTAAGCTCCTCTACCTTTTCTAAAAGCCATGCTAAAAATTTCTCCTGCTCATCTAGGCGGGAGTAGCCATAAAGAGAGGCGCCAAGATGTAGATCGGAGGTATGCAGAAATCTCATACTATTACCTTATAAAGAAAGCCAACGCTAAAAATTTTTGCCAGAAGCATTTTTTTTAGGAAAATCATACCAGTAAAAAAACGAAAAAAGCGCAAATCATGTTGCGCTCCCATATAAAGATCACGTTTTAGCGTAAAAAGGCTAGAGCATAAGCACGCCCTAGCCTTTGCTTACAAGATGAATTATTCCTCGGTAAGCTTGACCTCAGGTCCTCTTACTACAGCAGAGCCTTCCTTGACCTTAACCTCTACGTTCTTAAAGCTACCCTCAACATAACGGGCCTGTACTCCAAGCTTAGAGTCGATCTTTACATTCTCCAAGCGTACATCCTTGACGTGGCTTTCAGGAAGGCCTGAGAGCAAGACCGCGATGTTAGCATCGGTGGCAGTAAGATTATTGATGTAGGCCCCCTTGATATAAGGAGTTGTCTTAGTGATCTTAGCTGCATCCAAAGGCTCAACCAAAGTCATGCCGCCAGCTCCTGACTGACCTGCATAGGAGCAGGTAATTAAGATAGGAGTCTGTACCTTTTCCATCTTAATGTCATTGACTACTAAGGGTCCGATATTATTGCCACGATCACGGGCACTCTTGATACGGATGCCATTTTCGGTCTCATCAAAGGTTAAATTGCGTACCTTAACCTCGCCAATACCATTGGCAGTCTCAGAGCCAATTGATACACCGTGACCTGCGTGCATGACACTGTTTTCAATAGTGATATCAGCTGAGGCCTGAGCACCATTTTGATCAACACCACTCTTTACGGCGACATTGTCATCACCAGTGTAGATATCAACATTCTTAATTGATACCTGCTGTGAGGAAACGATATCAATACCATCGGTATTTGGAGATTCAACAGGAGCTGTGATCTTAACGCCGTCAACACCTACTCTATTGCTATTGCGCAATACCACATTCCACATAGGTGAATTTTGGATGTTAACGCCATAGATCATGGCGCCGTCAACGTTATTAAGCTCAATTAGCCAAGGACGAGGCATACCGTTTGCAAGCTTTACATTGGGAAAACGCTTTTCAAACACAGCGGTATTGCCAGAACGAACAGCCTTGCGTACCTCTAGGGCCTCATCCCACCAATACTTATCGCCACTACCATCAATGGTACCGCTACCGGTAATGACTACGTTTTGCACATTATTGCCAAGCAAGAAGGCCTCATTAGCGGCAGTTTCCTTACCGATATAGGCAGCCACGAAATCATCTTTACGGTTATCAGCCTTCAAGGTGGCACCCTGCATAATATTCAGAGTAACATTAGATTTCAGGCTCAAAGGTCCTGATAGCCATACGCCCTTAGATAGACGTACCTCACCACCACCTGCCTTAGCGCACTCATCAATGGCGCTTTGAATTGCAGTGGTATTTAAGGTCTCATTATCAGGGGCACCGCCAAAATCCTGAGGATAGAGGGTATTAGCAAGTGCAAGAGGTGCGACGCATAAATTAGCAAGCACCAAGGCCTTGGCAATGTTATTTAGCTTCATGAATCATCCTTACTGTTGTGTACTGATTTATTGTGTACTAACTTTTGTGTTTAATATTTTGTTATGGCGATTATTGGGTTAATCCGTTGTATTGACTCTATGCTTTGCAGTAATACAAGTAAAATCTTCAAAACGCCGCTTATATACAAATAAGCGCACTCATTTAAAACTGCCATAAAAAAACAGTCAAGTTATTTAACGACTCTTATTCAAACTTGTGATCAAGCGTACGTTTTAAAGATACATTCATGAGTCAAAAGTGAGCGCAAGATGCTTTTCTATCGTCATCTTAAGGCTTAGTCTCCTTTTAACAGCTACGTACCAAAATCCTTATACGCCATCTAAGACAGACTCATATTTTCAAAATCAAGGCAATTTAATGCAACATGTTCTACGCAAACGCTAGCTTACGTTTTAAGTTAATTTCGTTTGTGCGACAATATGCACGCAAAAAATCTCAAGTAAAAGAGATAATTAAAAAAACGATCTGCTTTGACAGCACACGCATTTACTCTTGCAAGGACTGTTATCATGACTGAGCTTTCAGGTTACGCATTAATCGGCGATATCGGTGGTACTAATGCCCGTTTGGCATTAGTAAATCTAGAAAGTGGTGAGATGACCTCACCTATCATCTATTCTGCAGTGGATAATCCATCTCTTGAGGATTGCATCAAGCAGTTTAAGGCACAATGTGAGCACAGCTTCAGCGTTGCCTGTATCGCAATTGCCTGCCCCATCACCGGCGATCACGTCAAAATGACCAATAACCCTTGGGAATTTTCCATAAAAGAAATGCAGGCAAACCTTGATCTTCATAAGCTCATGATGATCAATGACTTCACCGCCATGTCCATGTGCGTTCCCGTGCTGAAGGATGAGAGCATCATCAAAATTGGTGGACGTTCTGCAGATCTCTCAAAGCCTATTGCCGTCTATGGTGCTGGCACCGGCTTAGGTGTAGGTCACCTTTTGCACTATGGTGATAAATGGTTAACCCTACCTGGTGAGGGTGGACACATGGATATGGCTCCGGCCTCAACTGATGAGGATAAGATCCTAATTGCCCTACGCAAGCGTCTAGGCCACGTCTCCTATGAGCGTGTACTCTCAGGTCAGGGACTTTTGAATATCTATAATGTAATAGCTGCCAAGCACAAGCATGCCAAGGCTGGCATGACCCCTGCTGATGTAACTAAAGGCGCACTTGCAGATCCTGCCGATCAAGATTGTCTTGAGGCGCTAAACATCTTCTGTCGTATGCTCGGCTCCTTTGGTGGCAATCTTGCCTTGAATATGGGAACCTTTGGTGGTGTCTATATTGCAGGCGGCGTGGTTACTCACTTTATCGATTTCCTAAAGAGCTCTGATTTCTATGAGAGCTTCATTTCAAAGGGCCGCTTTGAGAGAATGCTTGAGCAGATCCCGGTATACGTTATTACCGACAAACTTGCAGGCTTAAAAGGCGCAGGTGCCGTAATTCGTCAGGAATTAGGTGCTGTGCTTTAAAAAATAATGGCAGGGATAAAACCTGCCATTTTGAGAGCTTCTATTTAAAACCCCAGCCTTTGCTGGGGTTTTTAGTTTAATCTAAGAAGCCTCTTAAGCCTTGTGATCTGCAAGGATGACGTAGCTTACGTAGTGCCTTAGCCTCAATCTGACGAATACGCTCACGGGTAACGCCAAACTGACGACCAACCTCCTCAAGGGTATGATCAGAAGGCATACCGATACCAAAGCGCATTCTGAGCACCTGAGCCTCACGTGGAGGCATCTCATCTAGCACTGCATTAATTGCAGTCTTAAGAGATTCAGAGGTAGCAGCCTCAGCAGGAACTATAATTGAGGAGTCCTCAATAAAATCTCCAAGATGCGAATCGTCATCATCACCAACAGGAGTCTCAAGAGAGATAGGCTCCTTAGCAATCTTCATGACCTTACGGATCTTATCCTCAGGCAAGCCCATCTTAGCGGCAAGCTCCTCAGGAGTAGGCTCACGGCCTTTTTCCTGTAGCATCTGACGGGAGATACGATTTAACTTATTAATAGTTTCAATCATATGCACCGGAATACGGATGGTACGAGCCTGATCAGCAATGGAGCGAGTAATTGCCTGACGGATCCACCAAGTGGCATAGGTGGAGAACTTATAGCCACGGCGATACTCAAACTTATCTACCGCCTTCATAAGGCCGATATTACCCTCTTGGATAAGATCGAGGAACTGTAGACCACGGTTGGTGTATTTCTTAGCAATTGAAATTACCAAACGCAAATTGGCCTCAACCATTTCCTTCTTAGCCTTCTTGGCAACGGCATCGCCCATCATCACACGATGAGCTAAGACACGCAGACGGCCAATCTGAATGCCAGTTTCAATCTCGACCTCTTTTAAGGCCTCAATTGCCTTTTCAATCTCAGGGCGATAGTTCTTAAGCTTAGAAGCATAGGCCTTACGAGAACGGCAAGCCTTATCAAACCAAGCGATATCAGCCTCACAGCCTGAATCAGTATAGATAGATTTGAGCTCATCGATCTTCATGCCACAGTGATTGACACAAATTCTACGAATAGCTCTATCCTGGCTCTTTACTCGATCCATATTGTCGTGCATCTTGCGCAAGAGGCTCTCAAGCTGCAAGGGTACGAGCTTGAAGGTTACAAAGAGATCGCCTAGAGATTTAAGCTCTGCTTGGTACTTCTTCTCAGCAGCAGCCCCCTTCTTGCCACGGCATGCACAAACTCTGTCATAGCGTACACGAAGTTCGGCAAAGTTCTTGCGCGCAAGCTCAGGATCAGGACCTGCACTCTCCACACCTTCATCAGCAGGAGCTTCATCGTCCTCTTCCTCTTCAACATCCTCAGCTTCAGCCTTAGCCTTGCCCTTCTTAGCAGGTTTCTTAGCCTTTTTGCCCTTTTCAGCCTTGGCCTCGGCAAGCTCTTCTTCCTCATCAAGCTTAGCAAGCTCAGCCTCAGGATCGTCAACCTCATCATCGGCAACGCCAGCGGCGATCTTAGATAGCTCCTTCTCATCAAGATCAGGACCAATTTCCATAAAGCCTGAAATGATGTCGCCAACCTTTACCTGAGACTCAGGATCGTTAGTAAGCTCATAACGCTCAAAGAGCTCCTCCATTGCCGGAGGATATTCCACCAAGCACATCTGGGTATCATTAGTACCACGCTCAATACGCTTGGAAATCTCAATTTCGTCCTTGCGGGTAAGCAAGGAAACATTACCCATCTCACGCATATACATGCGCACAGGATCGGTAGTACGACCGATATCTACAGAAGCCTCGAGCTGGTTTGCCACCACCTCGACGTCTTCAGCGTCGGTTGTCTGTCCATTTCCGCTCAACAGCAGATCATCGGCCTCAGGAGGAGTATCACAGACATTGATACCCATGTCGATGAAGGTCTGAATGAAGACCGATAGCTGATCACCTGAAATAATGTCAGGTGGAATAAGATCATTGATCTCATCGATGGTGAGATAACCCTGTTCCTTACCTCTGGCGATAAGCTGCTTAAACTCGGTACTTGCTGAATTATTGTCCATTTGCCCTTCCGGATCGTATATTGTGGCTGGTATTAAATCTAAATAAGACGCCTCTTTGATATGACCTCATATCATGATCGGCAAGCTGTGATTTGACCTTAGCTTTTAATGGAAAAGTCCTACTTTGGGATCTGAGCGGAATATGCGATCCCTTAACAACAAGCACTAGCAAATCAACAGCAAACAATACCAGTACATCCGCAAACAATGCGGCCTATAAAGCCATATATAGTCATGACTTTCAGAAAATTCAAGTCTGTGCCTTGAACTTGTGCACAATCTTAAATTGTCTCAAAGCTCTTAATCCTGCCAAAGACGGACAAGCCGTCTTTGAACAGGAGAAGAAAAACAAAGCCTAATTAAGCCTCAGGATCGAAGTCATCAGGCAAGGAAGCATTGTGATATACCTCTTGGGTATCATCCAAATCTTCCAAAGCATCGATCATACGCATGAACTTAGCAGCCTGCTCAGCATCTAAGGCAACTTCATTTGAAGGGACCTGAGATACCTCAGCAGATACCGGCTTAATACCAGCCTTATCAAAAGCCTCAACTACATCAGCAAAGGCCTCAGGTGCAGTAAAGACATCGATAGAGCCATCATCATTAGGCACTACATCGTCAGCACCAGCCTCAAGACCAATCTCCATAGCCTTCTCTTCATCAACGTTCATCTTGCCATCCTCATCAGGGGCAAAGGTGATAACACCCTTTTTGGTGAACATGTAAGAGACGGAGCCTGAGGTACCTAAATTACCACCAAACTTGGTGAAGGCATGACGAACCTCAGCTGCGGTACGATTGTGGTTATCGGTCATGCACTCGCACATAACAGCGATACCGCCAACACCGTAGCCCTCATAGACGATGGTATCAAGATCAGATCCTTCACCGCCGCCAACGCCACGCTCGATAGCACGCTTGATGGTGTCACGAGTCATGTTCTGAGCCAAAGCAGCAACTACAGCAGAGCGCAAACGAGGATTTGCAGACTCATCACCGCCACCCATCTTAGCGGCGGTAGTAATTTCACGAATTAGCTTGGTAAAAACCTTACCACGCTTAGCATCCTGTGCTGCCTTACGGAAGCGGATATTGGCCCACTTGGAATGACCTGACATTTTCTATCTCCTCTATAAAACGCCTAAGCGTTTAAACTCTTAAATTGCTCCTAAATTTAGGAGCAATATTTATTAATCTTCTTTTTCAGTAACGTTTACTGCAAGCTCTTTTAAAGCCTCAACAGATGCATAGTTAGGAGCACCTGACATCAAATCGGCAGCTGCGGTGGTCTTAGGGAAGGCAATAACATCACGAATGTTATCAGTGCCAGTTAAGAGCATGGTGACTCTATCAAGACCAAAGGCCAAACCTGCATGCGGAGGTGCACCAAAGGACAAGGCATCAAGCAAGAAGCCAAACTTCTCTTGGGCCTCTTCTTTGGAAATTCCTAAGACATTAAATACAGCCTGTTGCATTTCACCATCATAGATACGTGCAGAGCCACCGCCTGATTCATAGCCATTGATGACCAAGTCATAGGCATCAGCATAGACGCTCATAGGATTGTCGATAAGCTGCTGTGGAGTGACGCCCTTAGGAGCGGTGAAGGGATGATGCATAGCGGTAAGGCCAGCTTCCTCGGTGATCTCAAACATCGGGAAGTCAACTATCCACAAGGCCTTATAGCCATCGTGCACAAGTTTGTGATCACGGGCAGTCTGAATACGCAAGGCACCCATGAAGGTTGCAGTCTTAACTCTCTCACCTGCGCCGATGAAGACGATATCGCCATCCTTAGCACCTGTGAGCTTGCACAAAGCTAAAAGCTCGCTTTCAGTTAAATGCTTGCCTGCAGAGGACTTTAAGCCCTCAGCACCCTTGGAAAGCTCATTAACCTTGATATAGATAAGGCCAGATGCTCCAAGCTTTTTAACATAATCAGTGTAGCCATCAAGCTCACGACGAGTAAGGGTGGCGCCACCTGGGAGAGCAAAGCCGATAACACGGGATTTTTCGTCATTTGCAGGAGTTGCAAGCACTGAGAACTCAGATCCCTTAACGGCTTCATCTAATAAATGGAGCTCATAATCAATGCGTAGATCAGGCTTATCAGAGCCAAATCTATCCATAGCCTCCTCCCAGCTCATCACCGGAAGCTTGCCTAGATCAACGCCCTTAATCTCCTTAAATAGGGAAACCATCATTTCCTCGGTCAAGGCACGTACATCATCTGATGACATGAAGGAGGTCTCAACGTCGATTTGGGTAAATTCAGGCTGACGATCTGCACGCAAGTCCTCATCGCGGAAGCACTTGGTGATCTGATAGTAGCGATCATAGCCTGAGATCATCAACAGCTGCTTAAAGAGCTGAGGAGACTGCGGCAATGCATAGAACTTGCCGTGGTGAATACGGGATGGAACTAAGTAATCGCGGGCACCTTCAGGAGTTGCCTTAGTAAGCATAGGAGTTTCGATATCGATAAAGCCATGCTCATCAAAGAAGCGACGTACAAAGTGAGTGATCTTAGAGCGGGTCACAAGTTGATTGACCATGTAAGGACGGCGTAAATCTAAGTAACGATAACGCAGACGCTGCTCTTCAGTGTTGTCCTGATTAAAGTCAATTGGCAAAGCTGCTGACTTATTGAAGATCTTTAAAGATGTAGCGTAAATCTCAATTTCGCCTGTGGCCATATCGGCATTGGCCTGAGATTGAGGACGAGCACGTACCTTTCCTTCTACCTGTACGCAATACTCATTACGCAGTGCTGATGCTGCCTCATGCACATCCTTTTCGTCAGGATCGAATACCACCTGCACGATGCCAGATCTATCACGTAGATCTACAAAGATGAGACCGCCCAAATCACGTCTACGGTTAACCCAACCGCAAAGAGTGACATTTTCGTCTTTATTGCTTAAACGCACGTCGCCGCAATAAACAGAACGCATTGACATAAAAAAGCCTCTTTTGCCGATAGTGCGCTACCAAAAAATTATTTAGGAGTTTGCCTTTTTTTAGGCACAAAATATCCCCGTTTTGGCAACGCGTTAAAATTCTGAGTGCAAAATTATAGATCTTATAAAGCCTGCGGGCAATAAAAAAGTGGCATTCCTGTGCGCAATCTTAAAGAAAATTGCCGCAAAAAACTTCCTCTAGGTAAGCCTTTTGGATCCGATCTCATCTTCTTTGCAAGAGATGGTGCTTAGATTAAATTTGCAACTTCCCAAACTATTTTGGCTTTTTTGCATTTTGATGCTTTTTCAATGCGTTAAGCTAAAAAATTGCCATTTAAAGGAGCATAACTGCCCCAAGATCTAGATTTTTTTTACGTCCTCTATGCCTTAGGCAATACAAAAGACTAGAATAATGGACAGTTAAACGGAGCTGCCATTATGAAAATTTTGAAGCGTTCCCTCTTGGGAGGCGCGGTGGCCTTGGCAATGCTCGGCACCGCAATGGAGTCTGAGGCTTCAGTCTCAGATAAGGTATTAACCGTAGGCTGTGAAGGCGGTTTTGCGCCCTTTACCTACATCGACGAACAAGGTGAAATCACCGGCTTTGACATCGACCTCATCCGTACCATGGGTAAGGATCTAGGCTATGAGGTCAAGGTTGTGGTCTATCCCTTCGACGGTCTCATTCCGGCTATTTTAACTAATAGCATCGACGTCATCATCTCAGGCTTTACTATCTCTGAAGAGCGTGCCAAAAAGGTAGACTTCTCTGATCCCTATTACCTCTGTGGCTTGACCTATCTTACTGATGCTAAGAATAAGCAAAAGCTTAGTGATTTTACTAAGCTAAATGGTGAGACCTTGTGCGTGCAGATCGGTACCACTGGTGCCATGTTTGCAGAAAAGCATTTCCCACAATCAAAGCTACGCACCTTCAACTCCCCAGCTGAGACTTATTTAGAGCTCAACAAGGGCGGATGTGCGGCGGTCATCAATGATATGCCGGTAAATGACTTCTATTTATCACGCCATAAGGGTATGGAGCTTGCATCGCTTCATATCGATAAGGACGTAGACAAGGAGTACTACGGCATTGCCGTCAATAAAGAACATCCGGAGATGTTAGAAGAAATAAACCGCGGTTTAAAGCTAGTGCAAGAAAACGGGCACTTTGCTGAGATCTCCAAACAGTGGTTTGGCTACGACATCACTGACACCTTAAAATAATACGAAGAGAAATCCGTATTAACTGACAACGCTTGGGGCTTATCCCCAAGCTTGTTCATCATCTAAATCCCATCTTTTATCAATACTTCTGGCTTTATCTAAAAAAGCACGCTTAACTACTGCTAAAATCAGGCAAAGTCTTTTAAAAATAAGGATTGCTCATGATCTCTCAAGATAAGAATTCAACCTCTATCAATGCTAACCTCAATACAAATCTTAGTACAAAAGAGCAACAAAGGCTTGAGAAGCTATGCCTACTACAAGAGCAGCTAGCCTTGGATTTAAAGGAGCGCTTTAAGGAGTCAATTACCGCCTTTAAGGAATTTATGCCGGATGTGGCAAGTGCCTTTGAAAACTATCGTCCTAAAAAAGCCCTACACTTTTTCTGCACTGAAAATGGCATACCTAATCTTGAGTTTCCAGATGATGATCACCGCATACTCTATGGATGCGACAATCCTTGGGAGAGCATAGATAAGGAGCTTGATGAACACCTGGCAAAAATTCCACTATTTAACGTAATTTCAGCAGATCAAAACGATCCTTATGGGCAGATCCATTTGCGTTATTTAAAAAGAGCCTGTAACACCACCATTGAACTTACCGACAATCATGGCAAATTTAAGCTTAGCACTACTCCAAATAAAACTAAGGCCATAGGTAATGCCATTATCTTAGGCTCAGGTCTTGGCTATGCTATCGGATTGCTTTATAGCAAGGTTGAGGTTGCCAATTTATTAATAGTTGAACCTGATCCTGATCTTTTCTATGCCTCACTGCATACCTTTGATTGGGCCCCACTACTGCAATTTGTAAAAGATGAGGATTTAGGCTTCAAGCTCATCGTGGGACAAGATCCTGATAACTTTTTAAAAATCCTAGGAGAATTCTTTGATCGCCACGGACGCTTCTTATCAGGACAGCTGTGGCCCTATGTAGGACGTAGTGGTGAAGATATTAAAAAATGTGCCGAGTGCATCAAGCTTGATTTTAAGCGCATGCATGCCAATATGGGCTTTTTTGATGACACCATGTTTGGCTGCTCCCACGCCCTACAATCAGCCCTTGCAGGTAAGCATTTTGTAAAGCGCCAAGCCTCTCTTCCTCCCAAAATGCGACGCTATCCCTTATTCGTGATAGGCAACGGTCCCTCTCTTGATAAGGATATGGCGTTTTTAAGAAAAAATCAGGACAAAGCCATCATCATTGCCTGCGGTACAGCCTTAGATACCCTATATCATGCAGGAATTAAGCCTGACTTTTATGCTGCTACCGAAAGAACACCAGAGATTGCAGAAACCATTGAGGCCATACCTGATAAGGATTTTATAAATTCTTTAACCTTAATTGCAGGTGATGTGATCCATCCAAAAACCACCGCCTGCTTTAAAAGAACCGCTATTTTTGGCAGAGCCAACGAGCCCTTTTACTGGATATGGCAAACTCATGTTGAAAAGGATAAGCGCATCCGGGAAATCGATATTATGAATCCCTTGGTGGGTAATCTTGGAGTTGCGTCAATTTTTGGCTTTGGCTTTAATGAGTCCTATCTCTTTGGCCTTGATTGTGGCAAAAAGATTGATGCTGACATGCATTCAAAATATTCCACCATCTACAATGAGCGAGGGCTTGGAGATAGTGAGGTTTATAAGATAAATGATAAATATCATTTAAAGGGCAACTTTGGCGGAACCATCCAATCTACCTACTTTATGGAAATGTGTGCGCGCAATATGGAAATTGCCATTGCCGATCACATGTATTATCAAGATGAGATCTTTAAAATCTACAACTGCTCAGATGGTGCCTTAATTAAGGGCACTATCCCCTTGCATACAGAAAATCTTGATTTTGATAATCGTCCCCTTATCAACAAGCAAGAGCTCTTAGACTACGTTGAAAACAGCTTCACCTTTAAGGCTGAGATCACGCGCGCGCAGATCCATGAATACTGCATGGTAGGTAAATTTAGCGAAATCATTGCCAATCTTAAAAAAATGATAAGTGATTTTCCCACAAGCCGCACTGCCGCCGTTAAATGGATGATGACCATGTCTGAGTACATACTATCCTTGCAAAATCATCCATTCCTTGCATGTTTAGGGCATTTTATTGACGGCACTATTCAATCAATTTTACTGCAGGCCTTCTACACCCTTTATCAATGCATTGATGAGAAAAAGGCCATTGATGCTACTAAAAAAGTCTTACAAAGCTTAGATTATTTCTTTGATGATGCCAAAAGGCTGTACCCGTTACTGCCTGATTATGTATTAGGTGAGCATTACAAATTTACTGACAATAAGATAGGCTTTGATCATGAAGAGGATAAGGCGCCCCCCTCGCCTGCCTATCCTCATCTTTTTAAAGAGGCCTTTGATGATCCTGTCAAAAAATTCCACAAGCGCTATGCTTAAGGGAGAGCAACAAAGGAAACAAATTAGAGATGGGAGGGGTAAGATAGCAGTCTTAATGCTCTTACCCCTTAAAAGATGAGAATGCTTAAACTATTTGAAGCTTAAGCTATTTGTTATAACTCAGTCTTCCTGAGCCACTGCCACTTACGCCATGCAAAAGCGAAAAGCCGTTACGACCATCCTCTTTACC
>CAVHVI010000018.1:9882-21744 GCA_963639245.1 Bacteroidaceae bacterium | reverse complement strand
GCTAAAATCTTATATATGTGTAAATTTATTGATAAAAACGGAGCTGACAGATGAGTGAAGTCGTGGGTAACGAGGAGCGAATTCCCCGCAATTTCATCACCGACATTATCGATGGTGATCTTAAGGAAGGAAAATTTGATCATGTGGCTACCCGTTTTCCGCCTGAGCCAAATGGCTATTTGCACATCGGTCATGCTAAGTCTATTTGTTTAAATTATGGCCTAGCCCGCGATTATAAGGGCACTTGCAATATGCGCTTTGACGATACAAATCCTGTCAAAGAAGATATGGAATATATCAATTCCATCAAGCGTGATGTCAACTGGTTAGGCTTCAAATGGGACAATTTGTGCCATTCATCAGATTACTTTGATAAGCTCTATGGCTATGCTGTTGAGTTAATCAACAAGGGCCTAGCTTACGTCGATGAGCAAAGTGCTCAGGAGATCCATGATACCCGTGGAACCTTAAAGCAGCCAGGTCAAGAAAGTCCATATCGTAACCGCACTCCTGAGGAGAATCTCAAGCTCTTTGAGATGATGCGTGATGGTAAATTTGAAGAGGGCAAGGCTTGTCTTCGTGCAAAAATAGATATGGCATCCCCCTTTATCTGTATGCGTGATCCTGTTATTTATCGCATTCGTTTTGCAACTCACGCTTTAACTGGGGATAAGTGGTGCATCTATCCTATGTACGACTTTACCCACTGTATTTCAGACGCCATTGAAGGTATTACTCATTCAATTTGTACGCTTGAATTCCAGGATAACCGTCGTCTTTATGATTGGGTTTTGGATAATATCTCAATTGATCATGAGCATCGTCCTCATCAATATGAGATGAGCCGTTTAAATCTTGAGTATTCCATTACCTCAAAGCGTAAGCTCAATCTTTTAGTTGATGAGGGCTTAGTAGATGGCTGGGATGATCCTCGCTTGACTACTATTTCTGGTCTGCGTCGCCGTGGCTATACCCCAGCATCTATACGCGAATTTTGCCGTCGCATAGGTGTTACCAAGCAAGAAAACGTAATTGAGATGTCTGCTCTTGAGTCCTGCATTCGTGAAGATTTAAATGAGCATGCACCAAGAGCAATGGCTGTTTTACATCCCTTGCGTTTGGTAATTGACAACTATGGTAGCGATGGTATTGATGCAACTACTATTACCTGCGCAAATCATGTTGAGCACCCTGAAATGGGCGAACGTCAGGTTCCATTTGGAAAGGTTCTATATATAGATGAAGCAGATTTTCGTGAAGAGGCCAATAAGCAATATAAGCGCTTAAAGCTCGATCACGAGGTCAGATTGCGTAATGCCTATATAGTTAAGGCCGTATCCTGCGAAAAGGATGAGCAGGGTAAGGTAGTGTGTGTACATTGTGAGGCAATACCAGGAAGCCTTAACGCAAACGTTGAAGGACATAAGCCTAAGGGAGTTATCCATTGGGTTGATGCAGAAAATTGCTTTAACGGTACCGTAAATATCTATTCTAATTTGTTCAAAGTACCAAATCCTGGTGCTGCTGAGGATTTCTTATCCACCGTTGATAAGGAATCAAAGCTAGAAATTAAGAATGCTGCCTTGGAAATTAACCTCAAGAACGCCAAAGCTGGTGATAGCTATCAGTTTGAGCGTGAGGGGTATTTCTGTGCTGATGCTAAGTATTCACGTGATGGTGAGCCTGTATTTAACCTTACAGTCGCGCTACGTGAAACTAAAAAGGCTGCAGTTTAATAAAATTTTTTACCGATTTTTTTTGATAGAAAACAGGAGATCAACATGGCTGATATGAATGACGAAGGCCAAGCCAGAGACGATGAGGTTTTGGCTCCCCCTCCGGGAAGTGATTATGAGGTTGCCTTCACTTATCATTCTGAAAATCCACTTGAGCGTGCCTATGATAAAGCTGTTCATTGGGTTAAGGTCGGTGTTAATCCCAAAAAGATCTTTTTAGAAGATCGTTCAATGGGTGTAATTAACTTCCGCAAGATCATGAAGGATCCTCTTTTGATTCAGGCAGGTGTTGAGCGTTATATCGATTTTCGTTGCTCACTTACCTTGTCTGATACTGATGTTGATGCAGTATTCTCTAGCGTATGCTACTACGAGCCAGACTGTGAGCCTTCATATATTAATGCTTATGATCCTGAGCTATCCTCTATTAAGGATGTGCTTAACATGGTAAGCACTAATTTGTTTACCTATTTGCAAAAACCTTTGCTTCGCGTAGATGGGTACGAGCAGGATCTCTAAGCTGCATATTTTAGGAGATGCATTGTGTCTGATCTGAAAAGAGCCAGAAGTTTTCTGGCTTTGACCGCAGTTGCCGTGGCTATGTCTCAATTAGCCGGTTGCGGTCTGGCCCAAGAGTACTATGAGTACTACTTAGGTGGCATTGATGAGGGTGCTAGACAGCCTACAGGTTATGAAAACCTAAAGGATGTTAAGCAGGAGGTAGATCGTCTTAAGGTGCCTGATGGCATGGTTGATCCACAGCAGGATCCTACGATGAAGGTGCCTGCAATTTCTGCAACAGCCTTAAAGTACCCCGTAGGTGATGATCTGGATATTCGTGCTCCTGTAGCACCTTTGCGTTCAGAACTAGGCTTGCACTCTCAGTGGTTAAACGGTGAGGCCATAGTCTGGTTCGAGAGCGATGGTGAGCATAATGTTCATTCAGAGCGCGATGCGTGGACACTTTTAGATAAGGTCTTAAAATCCATGCGTGTAAATCCAGGCAATGTCTCTGCTGATGACTATTCCTTGACTACTGCCGTTGCTGATTTTGACGAATTTGGCTCTCCTTATAATGCCGCTGATCTTGGCTCAGGTGCGATGCGCTATCGTCAGGTTTACCGTATTCGTATTGGTAGAAATAATCAAGGCGAGTTAGGTATTGCCTCCACCTTAATCGGCTCTATGACCGTATTACCACGTACTGGCAAGAATCTTGAGAATATCCTCACCCCAATAGAGCTTGAACGCTTCTCTATGGGCTTTAGTAATTCTATTATTCATGTGCTTGAGAAGGCTCATGAGGCTGAGTTACAGGATAATGGTGAGCTTTCCATTACTCTAGGTCGTGATCACAATAATCAAGAATCCATTATCGTTGCCGCCAAATATGAAGATGTTTGGAATGGACTTAGAAATATGCTGCCTCGCTTTGGTTGGAGCATTACTGAGTACTCCATTACTAACGGTACGATTAAGGTCGATCTTGATGATCAAGAGCTTGAGACCTACCAAAAGCAGCACGTCGATTCCTTCGCACTTGATGAGGAGGAGTATGTACTGCGTGTAGGTGAAGAGGATGGCAATTGTGTGATCACCTTCTACGATGAGGATGATAAGGCCTTGCCTGCCGCTACTGTAGATAGAATTTATAGTGGCTTCTCACAGGCCTTAAGCCGTGAGCTTAATTCCTCTTCAAATGAGGAGCAGGTAGGCTTCTAATATCGCTTTCTTTGATGGATCCTCGTCTTTTTAGGCGGGGATTTTTTTTGTCAAGGGCGGCGCAAGATAAAATCATCCTAAACTTAAGCGCCCAAAGCTTAAACAAATGATATACTGCACGTGTTTTTTAGAGGCCTACCTTTTGGGGCCTACAGCGTGCGGTGATGTAAATCACCCCAAACCTACCTAAGATTTTTGGATCCCCTATTTAGGGAAGTAGTCAAGATGAGCAACGCATTAACTAACACCGAGTATCAATTTCAGGGTCAAAAGAGTGTCTATCATGGCAAGGTACGTGATGTTTATAACATCAACGACGAGAAGCTTGTGATGGTAGCAACCGATCGTATCAGTGCTTTTGACGTGATCCTGCCTAAGGGCATTCCCTTTAAGGGACAGGTTTTAAATCAGATCGCAGCAAAATTTTTGGATGCTACCACTGATATTTGTCCTAATTGGAAGCTTGCCTGCCCTGATGCTAATGTCACTGTTGGTGTGATGTGCAAGGGCTTCCCTGTTGAAATGATCGTTCGTGGCTACCTCTGTGGATCCTCTTGGCGTGCTTATAAGAGCGGTGTACGTGAGATCTGTGGCGTCAAGCTTCCTGATGGCATGAAGGAGAATCAGAAGTTCCCTGAGCCTATTATCACTCCTACCACCAAGGCAGAAATTGGTGAGCATGATCAGGATATTTCAAAAGAAGAGATCTTAAAGCGTGGTCTTGCAACTCCTGAGGAGTATGCAGTGCTTGAGAAATATACCTTAGCTCTTTTCAAGCGCGGCACCGAGATCGCTGCTAAGCGTGGATTGATCTTAGTTGATACCAAGTATGAATTTGGTGTTCACGATGGTGAGATCTATTTGATGGATGAAATTCATACTCCTGATTCAAGCCGTTATTTCTATGCTGATGGCTATGAGGAGCGTTTTGAAAAGGGTGAGCCTCAAAAGCAACTATCCAAGGAATTCGTCCGTGAATGGCTCTTGTCTAATGGCTTCCAAGGTCAGAAGGGCCAAAAGATGCCTGAGATGACTGATGAAATTGTTGAATCTATTTCTGAGCGTTATCTTGAGTTATACGAGAACATCATTGGTGAAAAATTCGTTAAGGAAGAGAACGAAGACGTTGTAGCTCGCATCGAGAAAAACGTTGCTGCTTACTTAGCAAAATAAGCCTTTTTTAACCTTCATTTTGCACTAATGCATTAAAAATGCCTGTCTAGAACATAGATGGGCATTTTTTTTAAGAAGACTTTACCCTTTAGCTTTTCTAAAATTCTCCGTTAACTAACCAAAGTAAAAATAAAAAAGGCAGTACGCTCAGGAGAGAGAATATGGCGCTGTATTTGCATAACAGCAACGCCATGAACATGGCCTTAGCGGCTTTTAATAAAAACCAAAATAAGCTTGCAAATGTTTATACCAAGCTATCCTCAGGCTTACGTATCAATTCTGCCAAGGATGATCCTGCAGGCTTGCAGATCTCAGATAGGATGACTGCAGAGATCAACGGTTATATTCAGGGAAGTCGCAATACACAAGATGGCATAGCGGTAGCGCAAACTGCAGAGGGAGCTCTTGATGAAACCAAGAATATGCTTCAGCGTATTCGCACGCTCGCCGTGCAAGCAGCCAATGGTACCAATACCGATGCTGATAGAGCCTCTATTAATGCCGAGGTGTCACAGTTATCAAAGGAAATTACTCGTATAGCCTGTAAAACAACTTATGCAGGCGCCAAGCTTTTAGCAGGTGTTGGGGAGGGATCTCTTTTAGCAGATGATGGCATGATTTCCATTCAGGTCTCAGGGCATGCTCACGATATAATTAAGATAAACGGCCTTTCAACTGGATTTACCTTATCTGCCTTATCCTTAAAAACTAATGCTGATGCCAAAGCTTTTGCAAAAGACAACGAGGGCATGGTATTTGATGTATCCTCTGCCTCTAAGGCGCAGTATGTATTAGGAACTATAGATCAGATCATAAATACAGTAAGCTTTACCCAAGGCACCTTAGGTGGGGTGCAGGAGCGCTTTGAGTCAGTGATCCGCCTAAATGATACTATGAGAAACAATATGGCAGATGCAAGATCGCGCATTTTAGATACGGACTATGCAGAATGCGCATCAGAACTTGCAAATTTAAGCACCTTATCTCAGCTCTTACCTATGATCTATAAGCAAATTAATAACCAACGTAGCATGGTGCTACAGCTTTTACAAAATTAAGTGTAGCGTCTGTAAAACTTTTCTTAAATTACTCCAAACTTGGCTTATTTTCTCCAATCAATCATGCGCAAGGTGCTACACTTTATAAATTAGGAGAAATTATGCGATCTTTATTTGTTACTGGCACCGGTACTGATATTGGTAAAACCTATGTAAGTGCCGCAATTGCCAGATATTTTACGAAAAGAAATTTAGCTATTGCCTACTATAAAGCTGCAGTAAGCGGTGCTGATTCTATTGAAGAGTCTGATGCAGGCTTTGTAAGGGATAGTGCAGGAATTAAGCAGGAGACATCATCCTTATTATCCTATCTATATAAAAGGCCACTCTCGCCTCATTTGGCAGCTCGCATCGAGGGCAACTTTGCATCCTTAGATAAGATAAAACAAGATTATCTATCCTTAGCTAGTAAATATGACTATGTGCTTTCAGAAGGTGCTGGTGGGATCATATGCCCAGTCGTGGTAGAGTCTAATCAGCGTATCTTTTATCAAGATATTATTAAGACGCTAGGGGCTCCGGTAGTGATAGTTGCAGATGCTGGCTTAGGAACTATTAATCACACCATCCTAACCTTTGAATATTTAAAGGCACGTAATATTAAGGTTCAGGGAGTGATCCTAAATCGCTTTGATAAATCGTCAGTGATGCATCTTGATAATCTTAAGATGATTGAGGATTTAAGTGGGATTAAGGTTATTGCAACCTTAGCAAACGATGCTTTGGATTTAGTGCTTTTGCAAAAGCCTCTAGAGGAGTATTTTGATGTCATCGCTAGTTGAACGTGATTTGAAATATGTGTGGCATCCTGCAGCTCAGATGAAGGATTATGAAAAATATCCGCCTGTTGCTGTAGTAAGAGGTGAGGGACCATATCTTTATACCGAGGAGGGGCAGAAGATCCTGGATATAGTGAGCTCTTGGTGGTGTAACCTACTAGGTCATTGCAATAAGGATATTTCAGATGCCATCGCCAAGCAGGCGCACACTTTAGAGCATGTAATTTTTGCAGATTTAACCCATCCTAAGGTTGTAGAGCTCTCAGAGCGCCTTGCAAAGATAGTGCCTAAGGGATTGTGTCGTTTTAACTATGCAGATAATGGCTCTTCATCTGTGGAGATGGCATTAAAGATTGCCTTTCAATATCAAGCACAATCAGGACATCCTGAGCGTATTCGCTTTGCCTGTATTTCAGAGGGCTATCACGGAGAAACGATAGGGGCTCTATCTGTGGGCTCTATGGATCTTTACTCTAAGCTCTACAAGCCTATGATGATGGACAACGTCCATATTCAAGCACCAGATTGCTTCCGTTGTCCTTATGGTAAGGGACGAGGAAATTGCCATTGCGCTTGTCTTTTTGAGGCCAAAGAAGCCTTTGCCAAGCATGGGCATGAGTTAGCAGCCTTAATAGTTGAACCTCTGTTGCAGGGCGCTGCTGGAATGAGGATCTATCCTGAGGCCTACCTTAAGGGATTACGTGCCTTGTGTTCACAATACGGCGTCCTTTTAATTGCTGATGAAATTGCCACTGGCTTTGGCCGTACTGGAGCTATGTTTGCCTGCAATCGCGCCAATATAAGTCCAGATATCATGTGTTTATCTAAGGCTATCACTGGTGGCTACATGCCAATGTCGGTGGTCTGTACAACAGATGATATCTATAAAGCCTTTTATGCAGATTTTAAGGAGCATCGTGCCTTTGTGCATTCCCACACCTATGCCGGCAATCCTATGGCCTGTGCCTGCGCTTTAGCAGTTTTAGATGTGTTTGAGCGTGATGGTATCTTGCAAAAGGCTCAAGAAACAGCTACATGGCTTACTCGTGAGTTTATGGATGCTATGTTGCCAATTGAAAATGTAGGTGAAGTGCGTCATATAGGGCTTATTCATGTGGTAGAGCTTGTGCAGGATAAAATTACCAAGCAACCATTTGATGCTGGAGTGCGCCTAGGCTATCGTATCTATCGCAGTGCACTTAAGAAGGGCTTGCTCTTGCGAAATATTGGAGATGTGCTCTATTTTAATCCTCCCTTAAATATCACCAGAGAGGATCTTAAAATCGCCCTTGAGATCATGAAGGAGACTATATTAGAGGAGCTTGCCAAGGTTTAAAAAAAAGAGGTCCTTGGGGACCTCCTTTTTCAAGGTTTTAGCTAGGCCTTCTTTGAGGCTTTCTCAAGAGATACCGACATCTCCATAATGGAGGTGTTATCTTGATTGGCAAACTTAATCTCAACGTCCTCTTCAGATGCAATAGGGACGTATTTTTTTAAGACCTCAATAATATCCTGACGAAGCTTGGGCATAAAGTCAGGAGTATTGCGACCAGCTCTGTCATTGATTAAGACTAGGTGCAAGCGTTGCTTAGCACTTTCACGAGCGGTAGTAGCCTCACCACCTTTGAAGATGGCATCGGTAATAATTTTAAAAAAAGACATAGACATCGCTCCTCCTTAGTCCTTACCAAAGAGTTTGCTAAAGAAGCCCTTCTTTTCAGTAATGAAACGTAGGGGAACTTCGTTACCAAGTAATCTTTCAACTGCATCAGCATAGGCAAGACCTGCCTCAGAGCCCTTCTCGAGGATCACAGGATTGCCTGAGTTTGAGGCCTTCAATACATCCTGAGATTCAGGAATAACGCCTAGGAGAGGAATGGTCAAAAGCTCCTGCACGTCCTCAACTGAAAGCATCTCGTTTTTCTTAACACGGCCTGGAACATAGCGAGTTAATAGAAGCTTTGCAGATACTGGCTCTAGGGCAAGCTCAGCACGACGGGATTTTGCATTTAAAAGACCGATAATACGATCACTATCACGTACTGATGAAACCTCAGGGTTAGTGGTAACGATGGCATCATCTGCAAAATATAGAGCCATCAAGGCACCAGTTTCAATGCCTGCAGGTGAATCGCAAATAACGTATTCAAAGCCCATCTCATCAAGATCACGGAAGACCTTTTCAACGCCAACTAAAGTCAGTGCATCCTTATCCTTAGTTTGGGAGGCAGGGAGAATATAAAGATCATCAATACGGCGATCCTTAATTAGCGCCTGATTAAGCTTAGCCTCACCTTGAATCACGTTGATAAGATCATAAACAACACGACGCTCACAGCCCATGATTAGATCAAGATTACGCAAGCCCACGTCAAAGTCTATAACGGCAGTCTTATGGCCCTTTAGTGCAAGGCCAGTTGCAATGGCAGCTGAGGAGGTAGTTTTACCAACACCGCCCTTGCCTGAGGTTACGACAATGATGCGCTCTTTAAATGGCTCTTTAGAGATATTGGCAGAATCATTTGGATCGAATTTCTTCTCCTCTGCAGTTGCCTGCTCTTCTTTTGCCTCTACTTCTTTTTCTTCAGTTTCAGCTTCAGTGTCTTTTTCGGTTTTAACAGCTTCCTTTTCTTCTGCTTCAACCTTTTCTAAAGCTTCTTCTTTTAATTCTTTTTCTGACATCAGTCTATTCCTACAAATTTGAAATGAAATTGGTGTAGTCGCGGCTGCGACCATATTTTAATTTTGAACCATCCAAGGTCACGATAAGTCCACGCATTTGCTGATCGTCAGCACTAGAAATAGCACTAGAAACTTGCTCTTGTTCCATATCATCAGCAGTTTGGTAATTGCCATTAATAGCAATTAAGGTTGGAGCAAAGCGTCCTTGACAGAAAATAAAGGATCCTTGAAAGCCTGGATCGTTTTTAGATTTAGGGGAACCGGCGTATATTTCACCAAAGAGATCGCCTAAGACTAGTACGTTATGTGAGGCAATAATGCGTGCGCCGTTAGCGACGGTACCCATGATGCAGACACTGTTGTCAGGAGCTTGAATTGATTCTCCAGAGCGTACATTGCGACGAATAACCATTATAGGCTCAGGATCACGAATGATTTGAGGAATTTTTACCTCAACTCTTTGGGTAATAACGCGGGGCTTAAAATTCTCTTCACGTATCCTTGCAAAGCGCGAGGAATTTACGATCGGAATATTGCGTGAGGTTAGCTCATGAGCGCGATGCTCGTTTTCAACACCACTTAAGCCTATTAAGAAAACGTGGTAGCGACGAAAAAGCTCACATAAGGCTGCATAGTCAATTTTTCTAAGATCTGCTACCTCTGAGACGTCAATAACTATTGGCGCTTCGTCAAAAAAGCCTTCAGGTGCATTAGCAATGCGGAGCTTTAATATTTCCTCAAGCTCTTGTACCTCACCTGTTGCCACGGTGATGGTATTGAGCGAATAGCCAGTACGGGTTACAGCTCCCGTTCTTAATTGTGTGGCATTTTGAAAATCTTCGCTCATTGAAAATCCGTATTTAGTGCGACTTTATTATTTATTACAACCATTTTAGGATTTTACCATATAGCTTAATAAACAAATTATGTGTGGCTCACATGTCGTACAATATTGCCGCAATGAGTAGAAAAAATGAGAAAAATTGGGAGAAAAAGATGTCTACTTCAATGGTTTATGTATACAAGAGTTCAAAAAAGCTTAGAACCTATCTTTACATCAAGGAAAAGGATAATTTCGGATCTGTTCCTGGAGCTTTAATGGATGCCTTTGGTAATCCCAAATTTATGATGGCCTTCATGCTTGAAAAGCATGAAAATATCCAAAAAATTTCCAAAGAGGAATTAAAAAATGCTCTTGAGAACAAGGGCTTTTTGCTACGCATGGATCTTGAATCTGAGGAAGAGTCGTGGCTTAACGAGGAGCGTAAGCTCAAGGGCCTACCTCCATTGACTAAAGAACAGCTAGATGCTTTCTACCACTAAATTAAAAAAGCCTAACTTTGCTATGATTAAAAGGTTAGGCTCTTTGGTATTTACTCGCAATTTACGTAGGGATTACATGTTCTTTCATACCCAATGGCAGTAACTGGGCCATGACCTGGTAACACCATAGTCTCATCTGGCAATTCCATTAAGCGCTTTAAGGATTGCATGAGAGTAGCTTCATCTCCTCCAGGGAGATCACAACGTCCGACAGAGCCTGCAAAGAGGGTGTCACCGCTAAAGAGCACGTGATTGCTTGGAATGTAATAGCATACCCCACCTTTGGTATGTCCCGGAGTTGCAATTACTTTAATGCTACCTTCTTCATCATCAAAAAGCTTTAATTCTTTGGCATCTTCTAAATAAGTAGGTGTAAAGCTTGAGGCACTTTTAAGACCGAGCATGGATGATTGGGCTTTGATATTATCAATCATATCCTTATCACCAATTGCCGGGCCTAATATTTGACAGCCACAAAGCTTTTGTAGCGCGGCCACGCCACCTATATGATCAAGATGTCCATGGGTAAGCAGGATAGCCTTAATGCTAAGTCCATCTTTTGTGGCTTCATCATAAATTTTTTGCGCATCATCACCAGGATCGACGACAACTGCAATTTTTTTATCCTCGGCATAAACAATACGGCAATTCTCCTGATAAGGAGTCACTATCAGTGTTTTAACCTTAAGCATTAGACCACCTCGCAATCAAGACCTTTTAAATAGAAGCTTTCAGGGCAGGGAAGGGATACACTATGATCGCTATCTTGACGTAAGGTGCCACGGATCACCGCATTAACTCCTGCATCTAGGGCAGCATCGGCGGTTATCTTTTGGAAAAGCTCAGGGCCTACTAAGCCTGAGCAAGAGAAGGTCAAAAGATGGCCTCCCTTTTTTACAAGCTTAAAGCCTAAGCGATTAATATCCTGATATCCACGACAGGCGCGACTTAAATTTTTAGCGCTTTCGGCAAACTTTGGTGGATCCAAAATAACTAGATCGTACTGCTCCCCCTTTTCAACCTGAGTGCGTAAAAATTCAAAAACATCCTTTTTGATAAAGCGGCAACGACCAGGATCTAGGTGATTAAATACCACTCCTGCCTTAGCCTCATCTAGTGCCTGCTGTGAGACATCAACATTCTCAACCTTTAAAGCACCGCCTTTTAGCGCCCACAGGCCAAAGCCTCCGGTATAGCAAAAGCAATTTAGCACTCGCGCGCCTTTTGATAGGGTGGAGGCATAAATACGACTGGCTCTTTGATCTAAATAAGCGCCGGTTTTATGTCCCTTTACTATATCTACGGGAATTGAAATAGCATTGCCTTCCTTTACATAAATAGTATCAGGAGGAAGAGTGCCTTTGATTAAGCCACAACGCTCCTCTAAGC
>CAVHVI010000018.1:0-9872 GCA_963639245.1 Bacteroidaceae bacterium | reverse complement strand
CCTTAGTGCGGGCCTTAAGATCGGAGCGCTCGTAGATAGAATCTTCTGGGAATAATTTATTTAAGGCGCTGACTATTACGTCCTTATAGCGCTCCATGGCGCATGATGAAATCGAGAGCACCAAAAAATTATTGTATTTATCAACGATTAAGCCTGGTAGGAAATCGCCCTCGGATGCAACTAGGCGTACACCATCATTGCCCTGTTCCATCATTTTAAAGCGACGCTTGGCAGAATCATTTACTAGCTTAGCTACATATTCATCATCAGGAATAACATCTTCGATGAAGGATAGCGCTCTTACTCTTATTTGAGATAGAGGCGAGTATATGCCCCAGGCTAAGAATTTACCGTCTTGTGCTTGTACTCTCACTAAATCACATTTCTTTGGATCACCAGTTACCTCTTTTACTGCTTTTGAAAAGATCCATGGATGGTGACGTAAAAGAGATTTTTCGCGGGTAGCGTGTAAAGTAACGACGGCATTCATATTAATTGCTTCTCTTAATCTTGCTAGGCCTTAGTGCATGTAGCGTGGCATTTTTTTTTAGCAAAGTTTAGCCGTTGCATAGGGATCTTACAAGGTAGATGTACTTGCATACCTCATATTTCCTCTGATTTTGTTATTATTTACAAAGTTACAGAGGATGAGGATGATGCAAGTTTACAAAGTAGGCGGCGCTGTGCGCGACAGACTTTTGGGGCTTGATTGTGCTGACACTGATTATGTAGTTGTCGGCGCTGATGAAAAGACCATGTTGGATTTAGGCTACTCTCAGGTAGGCCATGATTTTCCTGTTTTTCTCCATCCTAAGACTCATGAGGAATATGCTCTAGCGCGTACCGAGCGCAAAAGTGGCCATGGATATTTAGGCTTTGTGTGTTCCTTTTCTCCTGAGGTAACGCTTGAGGAGGATTTAAAGCGTCGCGATCTCACTATCAATGCCATGGCTGAGGATGAAGCAGGCAATATAATCGATCCCTATGGTGGGGCAGTAGATCTTGAGCATAAGGTGCTACGTCATGTCTCCGAGGCTTTTGTTGAGGATCCGCTACGTGTTTTGAGAGTGGCGCGCTTTGCATCCAAGCTCTACCACCTAGGATTTCATATTGCAGATGAGACTTTAAGCCTCATGCGTGATATGTCCGAATCAGGTGAGCTTGCAGCCTTAACTCCTGAGCGTGTATGGCTTGAGCTTTATAAAGCACTATGCACGCGCAATCCTGAGATTTTTATCGAGGTATTGCGTGAATGTGGAGCTTTAAAGGTAGTAATGCCTGAGGTTGATGCCTTATATGGTGTTCCTGGACCTAAAAGATGGCATCCTGAGATTGACTCTGGAGTGCACACCTGCTTGACTTTAGCGCGAGTAAGCTGTGAAAGTGAGGATCCGGTGGTGCGCTTTGCCATGCTTTGTCATGATCTTGGTAAGGGTAGAACTCCAGTTACGCAATGGCCACATCACCCTATGCACCATATTTTAGGCGTGGATCCTTTGCATGAAATGTGTCAGAGACTACATATTCCCAAGCAGTATGAGGATTTTGCCTATAAGGTAGTGCGCTATCATTCTGACATGCATCATGTGTATCGCCAAGGCGGTGAGGGCATAGTCTCCTTATTTGATGCCTTAGATGCATGGCGCAAGCCTGAGCTCATTAAGCCGTGGGTGCTATGCTGTAAATGCGATTTCTTAGGCAGGTTTGGCTTTTCTAATAGACCTTTTCCGCGTGCGGACTATATCCTAGGAGCCTTTGCCTTGTGCCGTAATATTACTGCCAAGGAGTTTGTGGCACAGGGAGCAAAGGGTTCTGAGATCCGTGATTTAATGCATGCCAAGCGTGTAGAGCTTGTAAACGAGTATCTAACGCAGCTACCAAAAAGCGAGCTTGATGATAGCGCCAATGAAATGCCTCCTGCCGATCTTAGAACTTGGCGTCCCCTAGGCTTTGATTTTTAAGAGACCTTTTATTTTTCAGCGCCTGCCATTAGATAAGATCAAGGCAGGTGCCGATATTTAGCCCATCAAAAAGATCATCGTTATCAAGATTGCGCTTTATCATGGCCGCTACCGTATCCATAGCGTAGCGTGTGGCCTTTTCAACATCCCAAATTTGCGTCATCTTTGAGATAAATAAGGATGCAAAGACATCTCCCGTACCATGAAATTCCTTGTTGAGGTTTTCATATGGTAGGGCTATTTCAACGTTATTAATTGCATCAAAGCCAAATACCATGCTCTGAGAATCAACTAAGGCTGAGGTAATAAGGATAGTGCCTTTGCATAGTCTACGTAGCTTTATTAAGATTTCCTGCATTTGTTGATAGGTAAAGCCTTTTGCATTGCAGGCTGTATCTGTAAGTAAGCAGGCCTCGGTTAGGTTTGGCATGATGAAGTCTGAGCATTTTATAAGTGAGCGCATATTAAGCACATCCTCATTACTCATGCCGTTATAGAGTGAGCCATGATCTCCCATGATGGGATCGGTAAAAATTGAGATCCCGCTTTGGCGATATTCATCGCAGATCTTAGATACTAATAGCGATTGCGCACGGGATGCTAAAAAGCCAGTGTACACGGCATCAAATTTAAAGCCTAGATTTTTCCAATGCGCAAAGGTTTTGGCCATGAAGTCGGTAGTGTCTAGAACATCAAAGCATCCATAGGCAAAATTATTTGAGACTAAGGCTGTAGGTAGGACTGAAACCTCAAGACCTAGGTGGGAGCAAATAGGAAGCATGGCGTTGACTGCCATACGTCCATAGCAGGGCAGATCACCAATTAATAAAATACGTTTGGGCATGGATTGTAGGTTCTTTTAAAAAGTGACGGCAATTTGTACAATTGCTTTTTTAGATGCATTAAGAACATTTTAGCAAATGATCACTTCAGAGACTAATGGATTAGGGCTTAGAACATTCATATCATAAGATTTAGCTAATAAATGACTAATGGATGTCTAATTGATGTGATAGAAGATCTGCTTAGCAATATTGAGATGAGGATATATCCAAAATGATCAAAATTTCCAATAAAAAACGTTTCATTTTGGCAACAGGTGCGCTAGCTCTAATAGCAGCTTATGGCTTATACAATTACCTCCACGTGGAGGCTCCCTCTTATATGACCACTGTGCCGGAGATGCGCTCTATCGTAAAGCAGGTGTATTCCACCGGTACCGTTGAGGGTAAAACTCAGGTTGATGTTGGTGCTCAGGCCTCAGGTCAGATCAACAAGCTCTATGTCTCAACAGGAGATGTAGTTAAAAAGGGCGATATGCTATGTGAGATCGATCCGCGTACTCAGGAAAATGCATTAAAGAGTGCCCAGGCTGAGCTTGAAATAACCAAGGCCACGATAGTTGCTAAAAAGGCTGAGATTAAAAAGCTGCAAAATGAGGCCACTCGTCAGCGCAACTTAATTAAAACTCAGGCAACATCAACTCAGGAGCTCGAGGCTGCAATAGCATCCTTAGATATTGCTAAGGCACAGCTAGTACAGTATGAGGCTACCTTAAATAAAAATCAGATAGCGCTCTCTGATTGTGAGACTAAGCTTGGCTATACCTCAATTACCTCTCCTATGGACGGAACTGTTTATGCAACCGTGGTTGAAGAGGGACAGACGGTTAATGCTACACAAACTACGCCTACTATCTTGCGTCTTGCCGATATGAGTGCCGTAAAGATTAGAACTGAGATCTCTGAGGCCGATGTGGTAAATGTAAAGGAGGGCTTAGATTGTACCTTTACTATTCTAGGCTTGCCCCATAAGACCTTTGAAGGAAAGTTAGGTCGTATTGAGCCAGCACCCTCAAGCTATGCCTCCTCCTCATCAGGATCAAGCTCATCAAGCTCTTCCTCATCTTCATCCTCAAGTAGCGCTATTTACTATAACGCTGACATCATTGTGGATAATCCAGAAGGCATTTTACGTATTGATATGACTGCAGATGTCACCATTAATATTGCTAAGGCTGATGATGTGTTAACGGTCCCTTTGACTGCTTTGCGTGATGATCAAGGCTCAAATGGTAGCGTGTATATACTTAAAAATGGAGAGGTACATGAGAGCCTGGTAAAACTAGGCCTGCGTGATGATCAGTATGTGCAGATTGAGGATGGATTGGATAAAGATGCAGCCATCGTGATCGGTGATGATGTCATGACTGCCGAGGCGCAGGCAGCCAATTCCATGAAGAAAGGTCCCAGAATGTTCTAATGGAGAGCAAAATGAGTGCACTTTTAGAATTAAAGGACATTAGACGCAGCTATGGCGAGGGCGATAGCCGCGTTGAGGTCTTAAAGGGGATCAACCTTACCATTGAGCGTGGTGAGTTGCTTGCAATCATCGGTCCTTCAGGATCTGGCAAGTCAACGCTCATGAATATCATCGGTTGTCTTGATAAGCCAACATCTGGCTCCTATGAGGTCAATGGTAAGAGCACCTCCGGCATGCTACCTGATGAGCTTGCCGCACTGCGTCGTGATTTCTTTGGCTTTATCTTTCAGCGCTATCATCTTTTAGGGCATTTAAATGCTGCCGAGAACGTGCAGGTGCCTTCGGTGTATTCGGGGATGGGGCGTAGCGAGCGCCATGAGCGCTCATTAAAGCTCTTAGAGCGTCTAGGCTTAGGAGAGCGTGCTCATCATAAGCCCTCAGAGATGTCTGGTGGTCAGCAGCAGCGTGTATCTATTGCACGTGCGCTTATGAATGGTGGTCAAATTATTTTAGCAGATGAGCCTACCGGTGCCCTTGATACCAAATCAGGCGAGGAGGTTATGAAGATCCTAACTGAGCTTAATGCTCAGGGGCATACTGTTATTTTGGTAACGCACGATCCGCGCATTGCAGCCCGTGCCCGTCACGTGATCACCATTAAAGATGGTGAGATAGTTGATAACACCATTAATGAAAACATTCAGCCTACCAATGTTGAGGCTGCATCTGAGGTCAAATCAGTTGCTGAGGATAATGCTCCGGTGTCGCGCATGGAAAAGCTCTCGGCTATGTCAGAGCGTTTGCGTGAGGCTGGATCTATGGCCTTGCGCTCCATGGTTTCAAACCGCATGCGTACGCTTTTGACCATGCTTGGCATCATTATCGGTATTATGGCGGTGGTGATGGTGGTAGCGCTAGCACGAGGCGCTTCCAACAATATTATTGCCAACATCTCCTCGATGGGTACTAATACTATCTCGGTGATGCCTGGTGAGCGCATGGGTGATGTGCGTTCAAATAAGGTAAGAACGCTCAAGGTCTCTGATTTAAAGGCCCTGCAAGGACAGCCCTTTGTAGATTCTGTCTCTCCAGTGGTGAATGCTTCGGTGCTTTTAAGACGCTATAACCTTGAAAACAATGCAACTGCCTATGGCGTAAATTCTGAGTATTTTCAGGTTTATGGTATGGAGCTTGCCAAGGGGCGAAAGTTTTCTGAAAAGGAGGCGGGGGATAACGCGCAAGTTTGTGTTATCGATGACACTACTGCTAAGACCTTGTTTGTAGGCGAGGATCCCTTGGGCAAACGCATTTTGCTAAATGATCTGCCACTTACTGTTATAGGCGTTTTAACAGATAAGGAGCTAGCTTTCAGACGTCCTGATGCGCTCTATGTTTATACTCCGTATTCAACGCTGATGCATAGGCTGCAAAATATCGATTACCTTTCAACCTTGATTGTGCGTATTGCCTCAGGCTTTTCCACCGCCGTTGCCGAAAACTCCTTGGTATCGCTTTTAAAATCACGTCATGGGCGTAAGGATTTTTTCGTACAGTCCTCAGATACCATCATGAAATCTATAAATCAGGCTACCTCCACCTTTACTCTTTTGATCTCTGCAATTGCGGTGATCTCCCTTATCGTAGGTGGTATTGGCGTGATGAATATTATGCTAGTGTCGGTAACTGAGAGAACGCGTGAGATTGGTATACGTATGGCAGTTGGAGCTAGGCGCTCTGACATCATGTCGCAATTTTTAATTGAGGCTATCTGTGTATGTATAACAGGTGGTCTCTTAGGTGTGATTTTGTCAGTTGCGGTAGGAAGGATCATTATGCTCTTCTTCCCCTCAGTGCCGCTTTCCTTCTCGGCTGTATCCATCGTGATTGCGGTTTTAACCTCCTGTCTTATCGGTATGATCTTTGGCTATATGCCGGCAAGAGGAGCTGCTAAGCTCGATCCTATCGAGGCCCTAGCAAGAGAATAGCTATCTATTAAATTATCAAAGCCTGTAGCATAAAAAGCAGGCTTAAGGACAACAAACATGGGTAAATTTGAGTATGTTAACGTCCCCACCTTAAAGGATTTAGAGGATGTCTGTGGCAAGGATGAACTGGTAAAAGTCTTTATTGATCTTGTTACTCAAGGTAGTGATGCTGATCCTTTTTCTAAGAATATTCCCTCAAGCGTAGGGCAATTACGTCTTGGCGCTAAGATCACTGCCGCCTTGCGCAATATGGGCTATGAGGCTACACAGGATGAAAAGGGCGTTGTTACCTGTCATGTTGAGGCTTCAAAGGGCGCTGAAAGTGCACCTAAGCTTGCATTATTGGCACATATGGATACTGCACCTGATGCCAGTGGTGAAAATGTACAACCGCAGATGGTGCAGTGCTTCCTAGGTGGAACTATTGCCTTAAAATCAGGGCTAGTTATAGATGAATGTGTCACTAAAGAGCTTGCACATCATATAGGTGATGACATCATTGTAACCTCCGGCGATACCCTGCTTGGGGCTGATGATAAGGCCGGTGTTGCAGTTATCTTGCAACTTTTGCGCAAAATTAGTCTTGATCCAGAGTTCCCTCATCCTCGCATGTGCGCGGTATTTACCGTAGATGAGGAATTAGGATACAGCGCCGATTATGTTGATTTAGAGAAGATTAAATGTGACTACGGTGTAACCATTGATGGCGGTGATGTAGGAGAGTTTGCAACTGAGACTTTCAATGCAGAGGCTGCTCATATCTATATTACGGGACGTAGTGTTCACACCGGTACTGCCTATAAGGTGATGATTAACGCCTGTGAGCTTGCAAGTCGCTTTGTCTCCATGCTACCTCCTAATGAAAAGCCTGAGAATACCTATGGCTTAGAGGGCTTTTATCATGTGCATGATATGTTTGCCAAAACTGCTGAGGCTGAGATCCGTATGATTTTGCGTGATTTTACTGAGGATGGCTTGCAAAAGAGGGTAAAGCATATCGATGACATGGCGGCGCTTTTAAACTCTGAGTTAGGCTATGAGGCGGTGAAGGTTGAGCATATTAAGCAGTATAAGAATATGGCTCAGGTTCTAGAACAACAGCCGCAGATTGTGGATCTTTGCAAAAAAGCCTTTGAGATAGCTAATGTGTCTATGCGTAAGCTAAGTGTACGCGGAGGCACCGATGGCTCTAATCTTTCAAATCGCGGTCTGCCTTGTCCAAATATTTTTACAGGTGCATTAAACTGCCACGGTCCTTTGGAATGTCTGCCAATTAAATCTTTGCATAAGGCTTATGATGTCATCGAGGCTTTGGTTGAATGTGCAGCTAAGGTTAGTAAATAGCCTTTTTTCCTTAGGGTATAAAAGCTAAAAAATAAAAATTAAGGATAGATCATGCGTTATCAAGTTCCTCTTGCCTTAATAGCTATGCTCTCTTTGAGCTCCTGCTCTCTGATGATGAGTGATTATGAGCGTGAGCAAATGCCAAATATTGCCTCCTTTAATGCAGATAATTTGCAAGGGGCGATGCTCTCAGAGCATTTTTGGGAGGATTTTAATGATCCTTTGCTAAATGCTGTAATTGAAAAAGCCTTGGCGGGAAACTTTGACGTAAAAACTGCGGCGCTAAAGGTAGAGAGTGCCAGACTTGCAGCTGATCTATCTGAAAGTGATCGTCTACCCACCCCTCAAAATACCTCCTTAGGAGTTGATGCTAAGCGTGCCTTAAGCTATCACGATAGCACGCATAAAAGCTCCTCAAGTAGCTTTAATATTGCCTATCAGGCAGATATCTTTGGACAAATTGAGGCTGAAAACAGAGTAAGTGGTGAAGAATATATCGCATCTGTCTATGATGACAGAGCCATGCGCCTTACCGTAATTGAGAATACTGCCAAGGCCTATTGGAAATATGCTTATTGCCAAAAATCCTTGGAGATCAATAAAAAAAGCCTAGAGGATAGTGAGACTAGATTATCCTTAGTTGAAAGTAAGTTTAGTGCCGGTGCTGCCAATGCTGCCGAGCGTGATACGGCGCGTATTAGCAATCTTAAAGCTAAAGCTAGTGTGGATAAATCAGAGTCTGATTTAAAGCAGGCTCGTACTGCTTTGGCAACGCTATTAGGAGTTGGTGCTGATCAGGATTTCGACGTTTATTTACCTGATGCTACCGCGGTTAAGAGCTTTCCTTTGGATGTACCTGCATCCTTGCTTGAGCGTCGCCCTGATCTGATGGCCTCTGAGGCAAGATTACGTAAGGCTTTGGCAAATACGGATGTAGCTTTTACAAACTTTTTCCCAAAGCTTACCTTTACTGCTGGCATTAGTGCCGGTAGCTCTACGGCTTTTTATGATTTCTTTGCCAATCCTCTTAGTGCCTTAGGTGCTGCTATTACTCTGCCATTTTTTAATTTCCATAAATTATCCATTGAAAGACAGAGTGCCTTAAAGGATTATGAGATCGCTCAGGTTGATTTTGTAGCCTCCTATATTAAGGCGGTGCAGGAGGTATACGACTACGTAAGCTTAATTGAGTATGATGATAAGATTTTAAAAAATTCCACAGAGCAATATAAGCTTGCATCTTCAAACTATGATCGCTATTTTGAACGTTATCGTCAGGGCTTAAGTCCGCTCTCTGATCTTTTAGATGCAGCCGATAACAAGCGCTCAGCGCAGCTTGTGGCATGTGAGAGTGTTAGAGCCTTGTTAGCTAACGAAATATCCTTAATGACTGCCTTAGGTGGGGGGGATCCTGCGCAGTGATGCTACTGGCATTTTTACCCTAGTTGCTTTATAGTTTCACGCAATTTACTCAAAGTCGTATAGATTAAGTTAAGCCAATACACGCGATTTTAAAGACAAAATTATGGACCAAAAAGATCAAGAATCGATATTAAAGCGCATAGGAAAGCTTTTAGCTTTATCGAAAAGTTCAAATCCTAATGAGGCTGCCGCAGCCTTATCTCGAGCACAAAAGCTAATGGCTCAATATGGCCTATCTGAGAAAGAGATTTCTCTATCCTCAATTGGAGAGCAAAAAACGGAAACTATTTCCGGTGTTCGTCGTAGCGCTTGGTGCTTTGGATTAGGAAGAATTATTTCAAAAGGCTTTGGAATTGATTATTTTTCTACCGTAAAATCAGGAACCTCCTCGAGCATAACCTTTATTGGTCCTAAAGAGAGATTAGAGCCTGCAATTCATGCTTGTATATTTCTACAGCGTCAGCTTAAAAATGTTATTACTATTTATAGAGCTCAAGCTAAGGCTGAAGTGCTTAAAGATTATAAAGAATGGATATGTAAGGGCACGAACGGTTACATTTTTGGACGAGAGCTAGAAAGATTTAAAAAAGATCTTGATAAGATCAACTCCTATGCAGCCTTTGATGATTATTACCCATGGTATTTCAATCCTAAGCTTTCATATAGTGCCAGAAAAGATGCCGAGGCTAAGGTAAGAAATTACATTGATGGCTGGTTGTATAGTGTTGAGGAAAAGGTTCAAGAATTTACTGCAGACAATCAAGATGAGGTCAAAAAGCTTATAGACGAGTATATCGATAAAAACCACGATCTTCACACTTATGAAAGTCGCGGATCTAGTTTGAGCGATGATGAATATGCAGCCTATTGCCAAGGTAAAGAGGATGGTCGTAATGGC